>CALJAP010000001.1 GCA_938027655.1 uncultured bacterium
GGCTACAATCTGTCGGACAGACCCTGTAGCCGCAGGCTTTAGCCTGCGCAAACAGCACGCAACCTAAAGGTTGCGGCTACAATCTCTCAGACGGACCCTGTAGCCGCAGGCTTCAGCCTGCGCAAGCAGCTCGCAACCTGAAGGTTGCGGCTACAATCTCTCGGACGGGCCCTGTAGCCGCAGGCTTCAGCCGGCGCCAATCGCTTCGGTGCGATAACAGCATTTTCGCGACACAGGGGGACGCATCCTGCCGCAGGATTTCACCGGGCGTGGAAAGAAGAAACCTGTAGGCTCCGGAGGACCACCTGCAAGGCGGTCTGATTCGTTCGCCCTCTTGAACGACATAGTTTCGCAGGAGAATCTGACGATTGGCGACTACTGGTACCGCGGAAGCCATCAAAAGTGGTGAAGTAGAGCGACAGGCTGCCGCCCGGTGGACAGGACGGGCGGTTACCTGGCGTTCGCTGTTGGTGGGCACGGTGCTGGTTCCGTTAAACGCCTACTGGGTCGTGCAGATGGAGATTATCCGCTACTCCGCGCACCCTACTACTATCTCGCTCTTCTTCAACGTCATCTTTATCATCCTCGTGCTGGCGGTGTTGAATCTGTTCGTGGCGCGTATCCGTCCCCGCTGGTCGCTCACGCAGGCGGAGCTGATGGCGATATACATGATGCTCGCACTTGGCTCGGCATTGTGCGGACACGATATGGTGCAGGTGCTCACCCCCACCCTTGCCTGGCCCTTCCGCTTCGCCGATCCCTCCAACCGTTGGCAGGAGCTGTTCTTCCAGTACCTGCCGAAATGGCTGATGGTCTCCGACCAGAAGGTGTACATGGGCTACTTTCAGGGCAACGATACCTTCTACCGCCTGCAGTATCTTCTGGGCTGGGCGATACCGGTGCTGATGTGGTGCCTGTTCCTGTGCGCTTTGCTGTTCGTGATGCTGTGTATCAATGTGTTGCTGCGCAAACAGTGGACGCATCGTGAGCGACTGACTTACCCGGTTATCGCCCTGCCTCTGGTGATTACCGAAGGGGTAGAGCAAGGGCGCGTGCCGTCCCTTTTCCGCAACCGCCTGTTCTGGTTCGCCTTTCTGCTGGCGGGCACGGCGGACACGTTGAACATCCTGCACCTTTGGTTTCCGTCCGTTCCGCGCGTGCTCAGCCCGGGTATGGGCGACCTAAGCTACTTTGACCTCGGCCCACTGGTTACCCAGAAGCCGTGGAACGCCATCGGCTGGACGCCTCTCTCGTGGTATCCGTTTATGGTGGGCTTTGGCATGTTGTTGCCGGTGGACTTTCTGTTCTCCTGCTGGTTTTTCTACATCGTGTGGAAGATGGAACGGGTGCTGTCGGTGGCGATGGCATGGGACCGCGACCCGCGCTTTCCCTACGAGAACAACCAGTGTTTCGGCGCATACCTGATGTTCTTCCTGTTCAGTGTGTGGCTCAGTCGCGACTACCTGCGCGAGGTGCTGCGGCGGGCAGTGGGGTTACCCTCCTCCGTAGACGACTCGGATGAGCCCATCCGCTATCGCTGGGCGGTGCTGGGCATTCTGGCAGGTATGGCGTTTCTGGTGTACTTCGGCGAACTGCTGGGCATGAACTGGGGTTTGGGCGTTGCCTTTTTCGCGATTTACTTCGTGCTTGCCATCGCCATCACGCGCATGAGGGCGGAGTTCGGCACGCCGGTGCACGACCTGCACTTCACCGGTCCCGACTCCATCCTGCCCGAAGTGTTCGGCACGCGCCAGTTCAGCAATTCGGATTTAACTGCCATGTCGCTGCTGTACACCATGAACCGCGCCTACCGCAGTCACCCCATGCCCCATCAGCTAGAGGCGTTCAAGCTGGCGGAGCAGACCCGCTCCAACCTGCGCGGCTGGTACTGGGGGATGATATTCGCGGGCATCATCGGCTCACTAGCGGCATTCTGGGCGATGCTCCACCTGAACTACGACTACGGGGCGGTGAGCAAATCGCGCGCTTCGTTCGGCGGCGAATCCTACACCCGCTTAAGCACGTGGTTGCAGATGCCTACCGACGCCAACATCACCGCGACGCTCGCTATCGGTGTGGGGTTGCTAATCTCCTTTTTCCTGCAGTGGATGCGCACGCGCTTCACTTGGTGGCCCTTCCATCCGCTGGGCTTTGCGGTCAGCGGCAGCTGGGAGATGAACCTGGTGTGGATGCCCTTGCTCATCGCGTGGCTGGTGAAGATACTGCTTCTGCGCTACGGCGGGCTGAGACTGTATCGGCGTTCACTGCCCTTCTTCTTCGGGCTGATACTGGGGCAGTTTGTGATAGGCAGTATCGCCAATATCGTGGGTATACTCTACGATGTGCCCACGTATCAGTTCTGGCAGTAGGCAATGCCGTACCTGCCCGCGCAAAGGGGAAACCTGCGAAGGCCGGTCGCACCGTATTACACTCTTGTGCGGTTGTCAAGCGTTTTTGTGGGCAAGGGAAAAAGTGTTTGAAGGTATGTTCAACCTCTCCCCCAGCCCCTCTCCTACGAGGAGAGGGACATCTCATAGCGCCCCCCCTTCCCCCGTGCGGAAGGTTTCCCATCAACGAAGGGATGTCTCCCGATACTGCCGAACTGCATGGATGATGAAACCTTCTCTGCGCGATTATCTGGGGATTAGCCTCTTCTGGTTTGCGCTTTCCTTTTTCTGGGGCGCGGTGCTGATCCTAGTTCTGCCCGACCGAGTGGAGCAACTCGTCGGTTCGCAGGAGAAGGACCGCGTGCTGGCGATAGTGACCAGCGTCGGCGCGTTTGTGGCTTCCGCCACGCAGATACTGTTTGGCGCGATCAGCGACCGCAGCCGCCATCGCATGGGACGCAGGCGTCCGTATCTGGTTGTGGGCACACTGCTCACTACCGTCGCGCTGTTCGCCTTTCCCGCCGCGCGCACCGCGTGGACGTTGCTGGGCGTGTACATCCTCATCCAGTTCTTGCTAAACGTCGCGAACGGGCCCTACCAGGCACTCATCCCCGACCGCATTCCCTGGCAGTACCACGGCACCGCTTCGGCATGGATGGGCATCTGCACCCTGTTGGGGCGCATCGGCGGTCCCTTCGCTGCCAGCCTGTTGCTCGGCTCGGAACGAGGGCTTTTCTGGCTGATGGTGCTGTTTGCCCTCTTCCTCAACGCCTTCATGCTGCTCAACGTGTGGTTGATACACGAAGAACCGTACACCGGCAACTCGCCCACACTGTGGGAAGCCATCACCTCCAGCTACAATGTGCCCCTGCGCCCCTATCCCAGCTTCGTGTGGCTGTTGCTAAGCCGGCTAGCGATTATGATGGGCATCTACACGGTCAATTTCTGCCTGCTGTACTACCTGCGCGACACGCTGGGATACCGCGAAGAAGCGTTTCAACTCATCACGAACTTCATGATACTCTCCACCGTGACGGGCATTCTGGGCACAATGCCGGCAGGCAAGCTCGCCGACCGATATAGCAAACGGCTGATACTGGCACTCTCCTGCCTCATCTGTCTGCTGGCAGGAATGGGCTTTCTGTTCGCCACCGACTTAAGGGTGGTGTATATTGCAGTGGGCATCTTCGGAGCGGGGTTCGGCGTGTTTCAGGCGGTGGACTGGGCGCTGGCGTGTAACCTGTTGCCGGAGGAATCTCCGGCGAAATATATGGGTGTATGGGGAATTGCGGATACCCTGCCTCAGGTGGTTGCCCCACTCCTTGCCGGACCAATTGCGTACGCTATCAATACACGGATAGAGATGGGAGCGGGTTACCGCGTGTTGATGTTACTGGCGATGGTGTACTGGGCGGTAGGAACGGTGGTGATACGATATATTCGGGAACGTAACGAGCCACAGCCCGTGGGTTACTGAACAGGCAAGGTGCGTATGCGAATAGACCGTTCGCTTACCGAAACAATTGCGCCCGCTTCAAGGTCGCTCTGACATTTTGACAGCACTTCCGCAAGCCTCAGATTGACCATCTCGGAACGCTCGTCATGAAGGCGGAAAAGGACCACGCTAGGCATACGCTCTTTGCCGCTAGCCAGCAAGTAGCCAAAATCCAGATCCATAGTTAGCACAACGCGCTCTTCGTCTCTGGCTTTAGCCAAAATCTCCTCATCAGATAGGCGCTGCAAGCCTTGCTCGTGCAAATGGACGACATCGTGCCCTTGCTGGCGTAGCCAGCGCACTGTGTGCATAGAGATGCCCATGTCGGCGAGAAACCTCATGAGACTACTTCAGCCTCTTTGAGGTAAACTTTCTCGCTGGTCAACCATGCGGCGTACTCAAGCGCCTGCCGGATGTCCTCCGATTCCAAATCGGGGTATTCTTCCAGAATCTGCTCAACCGTCTTCCCATGCGCAACGAGATTCACGATGAGAGATACAGGGATGCGCATCCCACGAATGCAGGCTTGCCCCGCCATAATCCGCGGGTCAAATGTGATTCGGTCGAAGCGTAGCATGTTATCGCTCCCCCACTGGTAAAAATGGAACAACGGCCTGCTTTCTGGTGCTATTATAACACGTGAAGCAACTGGGGAACAATCTATGCATGAGAAATCATGGAGTCAGCAAAATAACTGGAGGTCTATTTGTAGGAATAGACCTCGCCTGGGGCGGACGAAATCCGTCAGGGCTGGCGCTACTACGCTGGCAGAATTACTTGTTGCAAGAGGCGGCACCTGCACAGCTGCTGTATACTGACGACGAGATGTGCCGTGCGATAGCGCAGCACGACGCGGGCGACACCCTCGTTATCGCCATCGATGCGCCGCTGGTGGTTCCTAACTTCACCGGCGAGCGTCCGGTGGAGGGTGAGATGCGCAAGCGGTTCGCCCGCTTTCATGCGGCGTGTCACCCGGCGAATCGTCGCTTGCTGGGAGACCCTCCGCGCGGCGAACGGCTCTGCGCACTGCTGGCGCATGGGCTGGGGGTACAGGTATCTCCCGCTCCGCCAGTGCAACAGCCCTGTCGTGTGGCGTTTGAGGTCTATCCCCACGCGGCGATGGTCAGGTTGTTCGGTCTACCTCGCATTCTGGAGTACAAGGTGCGACCGGGAAGAAGCCTTTCATACCGTCGGCAGCAGATGAGCGTGTATGCTGACCTGCTCCGTCGCCTATCCCTTCCCCCCCTTGAGATCCCGGAATGGCTGAGTGACCTCCCCGAAACGGCGGCCGCGTTGAAACGGTTTGAGGACAGAGTCGATGCACTCTTCTGCGCGTGGCTGGCAGCGCGAGCGTGGTGGTGCGGCGGGGAGGTGGTAGGAGAAGCACCTACTGGAACGATATGGCTGCCGTAGCAGGAGTACCCTTCGCCTGTGTGGAAAGAGGCATCACGCCGATGGATCAGGATACTCGCCTGCAAAAAGCGTTGCGCCTGCTGGGTTTGCTGGGCGTGGTGGGGGTGTTGCTCGGTGCGTATACGCCCCTGCCCAATGTGCTCGCCCGTGCACTGGCGGCATCCTCGCAGATACAGCCTGCCGACGCCATTGTGGTGCTGGGAGGCAGCGTGTATCGTGACGGCACGCTGGGTGAATCCTCCTTGCGCCGAGCTGTACAGGGCATCGTGCTGTACCATCGCGGGCTTGCGCCACTCATCATCTTTTCCGGCACCTCGTACGAGGGGTCGCCAGTGGAGGCGGAGGTGCGTGCCTCGCTTGCCCGCCAGCTGCGCGTGCCCGAAAAGGCTATCCTGCTGGAGCCGCGCGCCCAGACCACCGCTGAAGAAGCAAGAAACATCGCCTCTATACTGCGCCAGCGTGGGGCGAAGCGTATCCTACTGGTGAGCGGTTCGCTGCACCTGCCACGCGCCGTCCCACGCTTCGAGCGCTACGGATTAAAGGTGTTGCCGGTTGTTGTGGATAATGTGCCGGTCAACGTCGATGGGCCCGACGGGCGGCTGGAATTGATGGAATATGTGCTGCGCGAGGCGTTAGGACGCTGGCTCTATCGTGCCGGTGGATGACATGGACAAGGTGTATGTGCCTCTACTGATCCTGTTGACCTCCCTCATGGGCTATCTCTACGCGGTGCGCACACTGCGCGTCGAACGGCATGACCTGCTACGAGCCTTCGGTGGCGCGATAGAGTTCATCGGCTGCTGGATACTGGTATACGGCACGAACCTGTTGTTTGGGCTGGTGTTAATCCTGCTCATCCGTCGCCTGACCGGGTTCTTTATCTCGGTGTACGTGCTGGGAGGCATCATGCTGACGCTCTTCACCTTTCTACAGGCACTGGTCGCCTATCACCTGTGGCGCGTGAGTGGGCGGAAGTGATAGACTACCTCTGCCGACGCCTTTCTTTCAGCACCTGCACCACCTCCGCTTCCTACTTTCTCCAGTACTGTTCGTGCGGATAGCGGTACGTGGCTAATTCTGTTCCCGGCTGCCATTCCACCGTAAACGGCTCCGGCGGGTTGTATTCGTAGTGCACCTCGTCTTTCGGGATGTAGTCTGCCTGCCTTCGCTTTTCGATGCAGCTAAGCAACACACGCTGCTTCAGCGGAATGTACTCCGGCACATGCGGACCGAGCTCGTGCTCTACATGCGCAGTGCGGAACTCATAATATACCACTCGACGGATTTTGTCGGACAGGTTGTAAGGCGAGCCGTGCAACACCAGAATGTTGTGGAACAGCACGTCTCCCGGCTGCATCAGCACGGGTATTGCACCAGATGCCCTGAAATGTTCTTTTGTGGTATCTTGCTCACTGTGTTCAGCTAAAAACTGTTGAACCTGTTGCGCGTCCCACACATGACTGCCCGGTATCACCCACAGGCAGGTATCTTCATCGGCTTCGTCCAAGTAGAAGTCGACGTTGAAGATGGGAGTATCGCCCACGCATTCCGTACCGGCGTCACGGTGCCAGGGCACGATGATTCCCTCGCCGGGCATCTTCAGGACCATCGAATCCCATGTGGGGATGAGGTCTGCACCCATCAGCTTCTCTACCGAGCGCAGGATGAAAGGATGTCCTAACAGCACTTTCATCTCGTCGCGTTTGTCGATGACATACTCGATACGTCGCAGAACAGGTTTGCCCGACTGCGGACCGGTTCCGTACTTATAGTCCGGGTCGTCGCGTACTTCGGCGCAGCCATACGCGGTCAATTCGTCCATTGCCTGTCGCACTCGGCGCAGTTCCTCTCCTTGAAGAACACTACGCAGGATGAGGAAACCGTTCTGCAGGAAGAAGTCGCGTTCCTCATCAGTGATAACGAAACGGTTCGTTATTTGCATTGCACCCATCTCCTTGAAGATTCGAAGTTAGCACAAATTCTTTAACACTGCTAATTTTATCGCATCATTCCCAAATTGGCAAGCTGCTACAACCCTCTCTTTGCTGGAGGTACGAGTAAAGATTCATTCAGATTTGCCTTGGGAGGAGAGGTAATGCAAGGCGTCCGGGAAATCTTTGCCCACCCGTTTGAGCAAAGCGTTGGGGTCGTCTGGCATAGCATAGACCTTGACCTTCAGTCTCCACTTGCGCTTGAGGGATGGAGCGTTGGCAGGTGTCCACTGCGGGTTGTTGTGCAGGCAGTCGTGCCACGCTTGTGCCATCACGGTCGCCGAATCGTTCGCCAACGCAGCGAGATACTTGCCGTCGCGCGATACCACCCCGATTACCGGCGTCGTGTACTGGTCGGGGCTGTAGTCTGCCCAGCAGTCCGGAGAGGCTTCCGGCAACGGCAACCATGGTGAGCTTCCTGCCCGAGCTCAACCCCTCATCTTCCCATACTGCCAGCGTGGGAAGGGTTTTAGGGTTCGGGTTGTTGGCGGTGATAAGCATGTGGCGACCCTCCTGATGGCTTATTGCTCTGTAAGAGGGGGTATTCCTGCTCGCGAAATACGCCGCAGCACTTTTGCCAGCGGTTCATCTTGCGCAGGCGGGGCGAGCAGGCGCGAGACCGGGCGGTGGCGCAGATAGAACACCAGCGCATCTGTGAAGTACACCAGCCCTTCGGGTGGCGCAGTGCCCAGCTGTATCTGTCCCTGTTCGTAGTCGCGTGCGAAGTCGCGTTCTTCTGGATGGCGATACAGCGCGTTCAGTTCTTCCTGCGTCTTGACCGTTCCCGTTTCCCATTCCCAGCCTCGCACCGTGCTGAGCAATCTGCCTTTCTCGCGCAGGGCTTGGACCCGTTGACGCAGCACGCGCTCTACAGCGTCCAGGTGCCTCGGGACGACACCGATCGCTTTGTCCGCCTGTGCTATCTGCCAGGCGTGTTCTATTACGTACGAAAGCAGCAGCCAGCTGGAGCGGGGATGGGGGTATCGCCAGCCACCAAGGGGGTCCTGGCTCTCTGCCAGAAAGTCCGAAACCGCCTTCACGACACCTTTCAGTCTCGGCTCTCTGCGGGCATAGCGCAGCAACAGGGGCAGTCCCGCCAGCGCGTAGCCGATAATGTACGGCTTGGCGTATCCATATTGCGAGCCGGTGGCATCGTCGTCGAAAAAGGGCAGGTTGGGGGCAGGAGGCTTACCGCCCTGGTCGAACAGATTGTTCTCCCACAGTTTGGTGCGCAGTTCGCGGAAAAGGCGGATCGCCTCGTTGAGGTACTTTCGCTCGCCAGTGAGTTCATAAAGGCGCACGAAATCGCGCACAATCCCTACATTCCGACACTCACCGCGGTCGGCATGTACCGACTGGCTCGCATAAGCTACCTGCGCTTCCAGAGCCTCCCTCATGCGCGGGTCGCCCGTTTCTTCATAGGCGAGGTAGAAGGAGTCGAAGCCCTTTGTGCAGAAGTCCACCGCGCTGTTCGAACGCCACATAAACGAACCCGTATTGTCATGGGGAGTGCCTCCTATCGCGACGACGTTGTTGTAGCGGGTGCCTCCTCTGTCCTTCTCTCCCCACCAGATGCTGAGGTCGGCGAAGTTCTGACACCACAGCAATGCCGCTTCCAGCAGACGGGTGTCGCCAGAACGGTAAGCCTCCTCGAAAATGGCTGGACAATGGTTGAGCCGGTTCATGCCGAACACGTCCCCGTGCGGATTGTCCTCCGAGTAGCTGGTGATATTGCCCCAATCATCGCCTATTGCGACGCTACGCAGGATGGCTTCGTGATGGTAGCGTATGGTCTCCTCCAGTTCAGGGGGCAGAGCGGGTAGAGGCTCTATCTCGTAAAGTTCCTGCCACAAGCGCGGGTCTACCCGAAGCGACTGCGGATACTGCAGCGTGGGCTTGAGGGCAGGCATCGCAGACGGTGAAACCACGAACTCTGCGCGACGCCATGCGCTCTCCTGCATTGCTACTCTTTCCTCATCGGTACAACGCCAGTAGCGATAGCGTAGGGTGTACGATCTGTCACGCCACACCTCCACCTGCCCTCGCCGTTTGAAGGGAGCAGCAGGGTGGTAAAGGCGGTAATCGCCTGCGAACAGGGTACTGCTCTGTCCGCCACGGAACGAGTGAACAACGGGTATGGTGGAAATCGGAGTAACGGTTGTACCCTGTAGCAGTCGGACGTCTGCTGGAGCCTGTGTCCACCTGATTTCCCACCCGAAGGGAGGGACATATCCATCGCCCGGCAGGTTGCGCTGCAGGTGGGCCACCACAAGCACACATCCTAGGACGTCCGCCCGCACCTCGATAATACGTGCCCATTGGGGGTCAGGCAGTATCACCCTCTGCCAGAGGAAGTGGGCGTTTTGCTCCACCGTCTCCACGTGCGCAGGCTCAGATGTGCTGCGTGGGGGAGCAAGAAGACGGGCAGTGAGTCTGGCTCCCCCTTCGTAAGCGATGGTTACCTTCTCTCCGCTCACGCGCACGGTGGCGGGGAAGGAGAGGCGGTTTGCGCTCTTCTCGGCAACAGGGGTTAGCGTGAAGCGTACCGGCTTGGTGCTTTCGAAGGTGTATACAAAAGTGACCATCGCCCGGCGCACCGAGCCGTCTCGTGGGTGCCGGGTGAGCGGACGCACGCTGGCGGGAATGCGGTTCTTCCCGTCCGACACCAGCAACGATTGCCCTTCCCGCAGCAGACCGACAGGCAGCGGCAGCGACTGGCGCACCACCTGCCGCCCCAAGGTTGCTGGCGAAATCCATATCACCATTTTGTCGTGTTCTCTGATCACGCTAGCGGTACTCTTCCTCCGGCTGCATGATGCTGAAGTCGCGCGGCACCACGTTCAGCGCAAACTGCTGCCAGTAATACTGAATATCCGTTCGCTTCCAGCCGCGATACACCTGCTCCCAGCTGAGCCGTTCGTAGTGCGGGCGCAACGAATCCTCCACAACAGGCTGCGACACCCCTTGATAGCGATAATCCACCGACACGCGCAACCTGCGCTGGCTGACGTTCACCAAAGCGCGGTGTACGGTGTAACTGTGGAATATCAACGCGTCGCCGGCACGCATGTCTTGCGCAAGCCAGCCATCACTCCAGCGGCTGGTGTCCACGCTCAATCCGCCTGGGCCGCTGGCGCGATGCACCGGTAACAGCCCCGCTTTGTGGGAACCGGGCAACACCGCCAGCCCACCCAGCTCTACAGGGCAATCGCACAGGGGTATCCATACGGTATAGGTATCGGGCGTGCCCTGAATCAGCGGGTAGTCCTGATGGGGTGGGGTAGTATAGTGCGCTGTGGCGGGGAAGGTGATTCTGGCGATGTTGCGCGGATGCACCAGCACCGGCTCCTGTACAATCGCCTCGATCACACGCAAGATATTCGAATGGTGCGCCAGCGCGTGGAACTCTTCCAGGCACTGCACACGGTCGTACACCTCCCACCAGCCATCGTGCCCCTCGAGACGAGGCTCACCCAGCGCGAGGTTTTGTTCGTCTGCCCAGCCTTCTTCACGACAGATGCGCATGATAGCGTCGTAGACCACTTTCACCTCCGCTTCGGGAACCAGCCCCGAGATGAAAAGATAGCCTTCTTCCTGCATGCGCTGTCGCAAGGCATCAGGATGGTCTACCAGAACACAGGAGTCCACAAACGGTTGGAACAGCATCAGGCACCCTCCCTCTCTGATAAGTTAGCATGGATAAAATTATAATGCCTGATGTGGCATTTGACAATTACTTGAGGTGCTTGTCGAAGAAATCGGCGAGGCGTGCTCCGTCGTGCCGAATACGGTGAGAACACAGGTATCCAACGATTTTTTGAAAATTATTCCCCAAACCCCTTGACATGCTCGGCAGAATGATATAGAATAAAATTGAATGTTATAGAACAAATTGCGGTGACAACGATGCCTGTGTCCGAACCACGCTACCGGCGTATCCAGCAGCATATCGAGCAACTCATCGCCCAGCACAGGGTGCACGAAGGCGAACGCATCCCTAGCGAGCGTGAGATTGCCCGCCAGTTTGGCGTGAGCCAGATGACGGTGAATCGCGCCATTCAGGAGCTGGTGCGAGAAGGGGTGCTGGTGCGCCGGGTAGGGTCGGGCACATACGTACAGCGCAGGCAACCTCTTGCGCGTGCAGTGACACGTGCCTCCGTGGTGATGGTGCCGCCCTTCGCCGACCACCTGGAAGAGGATACTTACCTGCGCTGGTCCTTCCATGCGTTCCGCGATAGAGCCATCAAGGACAACTACGTGCTGATAGTGGAGCCTGCCTCTTATAAAGGCTATCAGGAGGTCGTGCAACGCTACCCCGGCGCAGGTTTCATCTTCCTGATACCCGACGAGGAGGGTTATGACACCCTGCATCATCTGTTCATCAGGGGTGTGCCGTTTGTGGTGCTGGGGGCGTCGTGGCAGGATGCACCCTTTGCCTGCGTGGACAGCGACAATATCGGCGGCGTGCGGATGGCGATGGGCTACCTGTTCCGACTGGGGCATGAGCGTATCGCTTACGTCAACGGCAAAGAATCCGCCACCAACTGCCGGGACCGGTTACGGGGCTACCTGCAGGCAATGGAGGAGCGCGGAATCGTGGCGGAGGAAGACTGGATAGTGCGTCCACATTCCAACCGACAGCTGAGCGAGGAAGCGAAACATCACCTCACATCCCTGCTGTTACGCCGGGATGCGGTGACCGCTATTCTCTGCGCAGGATACTACCTCACGCTGGAGGTGCTGAGCCTGATACGTACCCTGCGCCTGCGTGTGCCTGAAGATGTGAGCATTATCAGTTTCGACGACCCGTCTTCGGCGGCACACCTGCAGCCACCCCTCACCGTGGTGCGTCAGCCGCTCTACGCGATGGGCGAGCGGGCGGTGGACAGGCTGTTGAATCTGATGCGCTCACCGGCAAACGAACCGGGCGGTGTGGAGTATTTGCCGGTGGAACTGATTGTACGCAACTCGTGCGAACGTCTGCCGGAGTGACGTTTCCCAGTATATGGTAGGGGCGGGCGTCTTTACGGTGAAATGTTACATAACAAACGGACGTTTCGCACGATTGCTATAGCACTGCACAAAGCACACTAAAAACGAAGGAGGTTACATCCATGAGACGCAACGGCTTTACGCTCATCGAATTGCTCGTCGTGATAGCGATTATCGCTATTCTGGCGGCAATTCTGTTCCCGGTGTTCGCCCAGGCACGGGAGAAGGCGCGCATGACCGGCTGCCTTTCCAACACGAAGCAAATTGGTCTCGCGCACAACATGTACATTCAGGACTACGATGAGACCTTCGTGTGGAACCCCTGGCCCGGTGGACCCGGTGGCGCACCGTGGTGCGGCAATCCCGACCAGCCCACCTTGATATGGACGGGCGCCCTGATGCCGTACATCAAGAACAAGGGGCTGTTCCAGTGCCCGAGCATTGGCGCAGGCACCACCGAGAGCGCGTGTCCCTGGTGCCCACTAGCAGGTAACTGTCGATACTACATGGCGAACTACGTGGAAGCCAACGGACAGTTGCCCGACTACTGCATCACCTACGGCTTCAACGAGTACGTTATCGGCAACCAGTGCTCGCCACGCACACTCGCGGCGATTGGCTCGCCCGCTTCGGTGGCTATCTTCGCCGACGCCATTGCCATGATGTGGGCTTCGTTCTACGGTATCACCGTCAACGGCGAAGGCCCCTTCTGGTGCGTTTCGGACCCCACCAGCGGCTGGCTATACGGGCGTCCGGTGCACCACGTTACCGGTCCTGCGGCGAGACCGGTGGGCGCGATTAACTTCACGTTTGCCGACGGTCACGCCAAGTCCTACAGAAACTTCTGGGCGGATGATTCCTACCCGGTGTACTGTCGCGGTGGTTACCGCGGCGCATTGCTCTGGAAAGACTAGGCAGGCAGGTTGCGACGGAGCGTGAACCCCCTCGTGCTTGTCTGGAGGGATGCGCTCCGTCGCATCCTAGGTGTGGCGGTCACGGCGGCACGCACTATCTTGACAATCGTAGCAGGAAGAGCGATAATGAAAGGGAACGGAATACGTATTCCAATACATGATTCGAAAGGAGGACCTGACATGACACGCTTCACCTTTTTCGCCGCGATCGTCGCGGCAGGTCTGTTGTTCACCACCGCAACCTTCGCCCAGCCGGTTATCGACGGCTCCTGGGATCCCGGCTATCAAATCCTCGCCGTGCAGGACACCCAGACCGGCTTCGGCGACAGCAATCTGGGCATGGTGGACTACGCCAACGGCTCCGAACTGGATGTCGCCTACGGCACGGTGCATAACGGCTGGCTCTACCTGCTGCTG
>CALJAP010000002.1 GCA_938027655.1 uncultured bacterium
CGTGATGCCTTACAGCGCTGGATAGAAGAGCATATTGACGAAATGGTCGCCGACCTGCGCGCGCTGCTGCAGTGCGAAAGCGTCAAAAGCGCACCTCTGCCGATGGCGCCGTTTGGACTGGGCGTTCGCGCGGCGTTTGACCGCGTGCTGGAGTTCGGGGAGCGATGTGGCTTCCGCGCGAAGGATTATGACGGCTATGCCCTGCATCTGGAGATAGGCGAGGGCGAAGAGATTGTCGCCACGCTCAGCCATGTGGACGTGGTGCCTCCGGGCAGCGGCTGGAGCGTGCCGCCGTTCGAGGGGGTTCTGCGCGACGGCTATCTCTACGCGCGCGGCGCGCAGGACGACAAGGGCCCGACCATAGCGGCTATGTATGCTGCGCGAGCCATTCGGGAACTGGGGTTACCCATCCGCAAGCGTATTCGTCTGATTGTCGGAGGTGACGAGGAGAGCGGCTGGGAGTGTATGAAATACTATTTTCAGCACGAACCGGAACGACCCTGCTGCGGTTTCACCCCCGATGGAGGCTGGCCGCTTATCTACGCCGAGAAGGGAATTGTGAACCTGCAGATAGAGAAGGCGGTTCCCCATTCAGACAACATGCCGCGTATCGCATGGGCACATGGCGGCGAGCGGGCGAATATGGTGCCCGACCGCGCAGAAGCATTCGTGGAAGCAACAGATGCGCAGGTGGGTGTTATTCAGAGCACGCTGGCGGGGCTGGAAGAGGTAGTGACCACCTCGGAGGAGAAGGGCGTGCTCGTAGAGGCTCGGGGCAAATCGGCACACGGCAGCTCGCCCGGCGAGGGGGTGAATGCGGTCGCTAAGCTGCTGGATGCGCTGGAGCGATTGAATCTGCCCGAAAACGCCATCTGGCTGAACACCCTGCGCGAGTGGGCGAACAGCCTCGACGGCTCGGCGCTGGGAATCGCTCATGCTGACGAAGTATCTGGCGCAACCACGACCAATCTGGGAGTGTTCGATTACGACCGCTCGCGCGTACAGTGTACGGTGAACGTGCGTTACCCGGTCACGTGGACGCTGGATGCTCTGCTGGAGCGTCTCCGCACAGTGATTGAGCCGCAGGGGTTCTCGCTCACCAATCAATTCGGTATCGCGCCGCTTTACGTACCGCTGGAAACGCCGTTTCTGCAAACCATCCTGCGTGTGTACCGTGAGGAGACCGGCGACGACAAGCCTCCTCGCACAATGGGGGGCGGTACGTATGCCCGTGCCACGCAGAACATTGTGGCTATCGGCACGGGATTTGAGGGCGATGGCGCCGCGCACGAACCCGATGAGCGCATTGCGGTGAGCACCCTGCAGAAGATTACGCTCATCTACGCGCGGATATTGTACGAACTGGCGCAGTAGGAGGCTGGGGATGCAATCGGTCTGCTTAACGGCAGCGCGGCGTGTGGAATGCTTGTCGGTATCTGAACCTGAGTTGCAGGCGGGCGACGCGCTGGTGCGTGTGTTGCAGGTGGGCATCTGCGGTTCCGACCTGCACCTGTTTCGCGACGGCGCCATCGGCGAGGCGAGGGCATCCCTGCCGTTTGTGCTGGGGCACGAGGCGATGGGTGTTGTGGAGGAGGTTGCCTCTTCGGAGCACGCGCATCTTCTCGGCAAGCGTGTGGCGATAGAGCCGGCGATACCTTGTCTGCGCTGCGAGTTCTGTCTGCGCGGCGACCTGAACCTCTGCCCAAACCACCTTTTTCTGGGCTTGCCTCCTAGAGCGGGCGCCATGCAGGAGCGCATTGCCCATCCCGCCCACCTGCTGGAGCCGGTACCCGATAGCCTGAGCGACGCCGAAGCGGTGCTGCTGGAACCGCTTGCCATCGCCCTTCATGCGGTAGACCTTGGGAAGGTGCGCACCGGCACATCCGCGGCGATATTGGGTTGTGGAACGCTGGGATTGTGTGTGCTGATGGTGCTCAAGCAGATGGGCGTGCATCCTCTCTTCTGCACCGACCTGTTGGAGCATCGCCTGAATCTGGCACGAGATCTGGGAGCGGATGAAACGGTGAACGCGGCGCAAGCGGACGTAGTAGCAGAAGCACGGCGGTTCACGAACGGGAGAGGCTTTGACTATGTGTTTGAATGCGCTGGCGTCGACGATACCCAGTGGCAGACTGCGCAGATTGCTGCACCCGGCGCAAAGTGTTTAATCATCGGAACCAACCCAGCGGGACACGTTCGGCTGGAGGGTTCCTCTGCGCGGCGCAAGGGGTTGAGTATCCTGATGGTGCGCCGTTCGCGTTTGACCCTCAAGCGGGCGATGACGCTCGTGGTACTGGGCAGGATACCTCTTGCCCGGCTGGCGACGCACACTTTCTCGATGGCGCAGTGCCAGCAAGCGTTTGATACAGCGGTAGAGTATCGGGATGGTGTGGTGAAGGCGTTCATTCGAATGGAATAGCTGGCGTACGCAGAAACACCTGCTGCCAAATCACGGTATAATACATTTAGGTGAGGGAAAAATGCCTTTTACAGTGGAAGATTTAGGAGACCTGCTCGCGATTCTGCAGCAACATCCTGAATGGCGAGCGCGAGTGCTGGAGTCGTTGTTGGGGCAAGAGTTTCTGACCCTACCCCAACAGGTACAGCAGCTCATTGAAGCACAGAAACGTACGGATGAACAAATTGCCGCATTAGCCGCAGCCGTGCAAACGTTAGCGGAGGCGCAGCGTCGTACCGAGGAGCGTTTAGACCGGTTAGAGCGTGCGGTAGAGGCGTTGGCGGAGGCGCAGCGTCGCACGGAGGAGCGTTTAGACCGCCTTTCGGAGGAAGTGCGTGCGTTAGCCGAGGCGCAACGGCGCATGGAGGAAGAGTTTGCCACCTATCGCGCATATGCAGAGGAAAGGTTTACCCGTCTGGAGCAGGCGATAGAGCGGTTGGAGGAGGCACAGCGCCGTACCGATGAGTCCTTTGCAGAGTATCGCCAGCATACGGATGCTCGCCTGGACCGTCTAGAGAGAGGGCAGCAACGCTTGGAGGTCGCTTTCGAGCGTCTTCAGCGCGAGGTGCGTAATCTGTCTAACACTATTGGGATGACCGTTGAGGACGAAGCGGAAGATATGGTGGGCTGGGTGCTGAAGAAGCGAGGTTACACTATTCGCGCGTCCAAACAGTCTGCCATCGTGAACGGCGAGGTAGATGTCATCCTGTTGGCAACCGCGCCTGACGGTCAGGAGTTGACGGTCGTGGTGGAAGTGAAGCACCGGCTTGGGGCGAAGGATGTGCTGCGCTGGGCGCAGCGAGTGCAATCTAAGAATTACCAGCGCAGGCTCCAGGAGACAGGTTATGCACCGCCATATCTACCCTACATGTTCGCTATGCGCTTCGACGAACCGGCAGTGGACACCATGCGTGCGCTAGGCATCGGTCTGGTGAACCCTCGTGGAGAGCAGGTGGAAGGTACTCTGGTAGTATCTGGTGGAGCAGCGCGGTAAGGTGCTACCCTACGAGGCATGGCAACTTCTTCTGGGAGCAATCTCTGCCTTCCTGATAGGCGTCTCCAAAACGGGCGTGCCCGGCATCGGAATCCTCGTGGTTCCCCTGTTGGCGACTGCTTTCGGGGGAAGGGCATCCGTCGGCACCATGCTTCCCATGCTCATCGTGGGCGACATCTTTGCGGTGCGATGGTATCGTCAGCATACGCAATGGAAACGGCTGATAGAGCTCATCCCGTGGGTGGCGGTGGGCATGGTGCTGGGTGCGCTGGCACTTTGGCGTCTTGGTGAAGCCAGAGGGGGCAAGGACCTGCTGGAGCCGCTCATCGGCACGCTGGTGCTGGTTATGCTGGCGATACATCTGCTGCGCCGTCGCTGGGGCGACCGCCTGACCCCGCATTCGCGAATTGGTGTTGCTTCCACGGGAACCGCCGCCGGGTTCGCCACCACAGTTTCCAACGCCGCAGGTCCTATCATGGGTATCTACATGACCAGTCTGGGGTTGCCTAAAGAGCAGTTCATGGGTACGTCCGCATGGTACTATTTCGCGGTCAATCTGTCCAAGCTGCCGCTCTTCATCCTGCTGAGCCTGATCAACCCTGCCCGACCGATTGTGACCACGCATAGCCTGTTGTTCAACGTGGCAGTGATACCGGTTATCGTGGCGGGTGTCTATCTGGGCAGGTGGCTACTGCCTCGCATCCCGCAGAGGTTGTTCGACAGCGTGGTTCTGGTGCTAGCGGCGGTAGCTGCCTTGAAGTTAATTATCCGCTGAGGAGGAGAAAAATGGTTGTTCCAACCGATGGAATGGTGATTACCGAAGATACCGTTTTGCAGCCGGGCGTGTACTACCTGCCGAACGGCATCATCATCGCTGCCGACGGGATAACCCTGGACGGCAACGGCGCGTTGCTCATCGGCAGGGACCGCACGGGCGTGGGTGTGCGTGTGGAAGGGCGGCAAGATGTGACCATTAAGGCGTTGCGTTTGCGCGAGTATTACCACGGTATCCATGCGGGCGATTGCAAACGGTTGACCATCACCGGCTGTCAGATTACCTCTACCGCCGAAGTGGAACCGAACACCATCTTTCTGGACATCTGGCTTCCCCCCGAGAAGGCGTACGGTGGAGGCATTCTGCTTCATCGCGTGCAGGAGAGCCTGATTGCCGATAACGACCTCCAACACCAGATGAATGGCTTGCTGACTTACGGATGCCGGTACCTGACCGTTCGGGGCAATGTCGCGAATTACTGCAGTGGCTTTGGATTCCATCTGTACGACACCAGCGACAGCCTGTATGAAGATAACTATGCGGACTTTTGTTGTCGCTACGAACCGCGCGGTGAGCGTTATGGGCACATGGGCGCGGACGCCACCGGCTTTCTCATCGTATACAAATCCTGCCGAAACACCTTCCGCAGGAACTACGCCCGTCTGGGCGGCGATGGCTTTTTCCTTGCTGGGATGACGCCGCAGATGGAACCCGTCGGCTGTGACGACAACCTGTTCGAGGAGAACGATGGCTCCTACAGCCCCAATATCGCCTTCGAAGCCACCTTCAGCCGGGGAAACGTCTACCGTAACAACTTTGCCAACTACTGCAACTACGGCTTCTGGCTGGGCTTCTCGCGCGAGTTCGTGATAGAGGACAACCGCATGTTGCACAACCGGCAGGCGGGGATTGCGGTGGAAAACGGGGTAGGCTTCACCGTGCGACGGAACACCTTTCAGGCGTGTGGGCACGGCATCCTGTTGTGGAGCAAGTACGTGCCGGAATTTGCCCGTTCTGCTCCCGACAACGACACCAGTCGCGAGTGGCTGATAGAGCAAAACATCTTCGCCCGCTGTGGCAAAGGCGTGCGCATCGCGGCGAATCAGGACCACGGTATCCGCCCGCTGGAGACCCGAGAAGGCGAACAGACCGCCCCGCGTCCGCACAGCCACACAGTCCGCAAGAACGAGTTTCAGGAGAACCGCATTGGCATTGAGCTGGTCAACGCCGACCGCACGCTCATCATCGAGAACCTGATGCACCGTAACGTAGAGGCGAATATCCGCCTGGACGATGCGCAGGAAACCACGATCAAGTTCAACGTGGGCTACGCGGGCGGGTATCTCTAGCCGAACTTGACAAACGGGTGCAATTTTGCAATCATAGTGC
>CALJAP010000003.1 GCA_938027655.1 uncultured bacterium
AGGGTACCTTCTCGCTTCCAGCCTGACATCGGTCTCGCTTCTTCGCACAGGGTATCCATCAGATTCTCGTTGCGGGGAGGTGATACCTGCTGGCGGACAGGACCTGGTGGTGCGCAGGATTGCTGGGCAACGAAGGAACTCGAGAACCCTGTAGCCTGCGCGAAGGAGGCGCAACCTGAAGGTTGCGGCTACATTCTCTCTGGTGCGTGCGAAGGAAAAAGAGCGGGAGGAAGTAGGAATCCGTGAGGGAACCGGCGAAAGCTCGTTACAAATATTTTCTTCATGGGAGGGGTTTCTATGGAGGGCTATTGCGTCAAGTGCAAAGCGAAGAAGGAGATGAAGAATCCTACCGCTATCACGCTGAAAAACGGACGCCCTGCGACGGTTGGTACGTGTGTCACCTGCGGGACGAAGATTTACAAGATTGGTAGCAGCAAGTAGAGGGTGCGACCGTTTTGGCATGTGCTAAGCGCAACAAGCGCTTCTTGCATCAGCGGCGAAGATGTTGTATAATGATGAGTGCGTTGGATGGGGCTGTAGCTCAGCTGGGAGAGCGCTTCAATGGCATTGAAGAGGCCAGGGGTTCGAATCCCCTCAGCTCCACCAGCATTTTTTTGAGCGGGTGGACCGTTAGCTCAGGTGGCAGAGCAGCTGACTCTTAATCAGCGGGTCGGAGGTTCGAGTCCTCCACGGTCCACCATTGTGTTTGGGGATGCTCTGGTCTAACCAGTCCGCAGTTGCAAGTTGCCCCACATCTCCACAGCAGACCCCGCAGGCGCGAGATTCACGAGGGGACGTACCGCCCGAATGGTGTTGCCCGCCACCAGAGCCGACTGCACACCAGCCTCAATGCGTACACCTTCGTCTGTAGAATCGACATGACAGCCCGACAGCGTAGTATAGCCGCCTCGCAGGTGCACCGCAGGAACTCTAAACGACTCCATCGGGCGAACCAGACTGCATCCGTCTATCACTGCCTGCTCCGCACGATGAACTTCGATACAAGGGGCACCGTTCGATTTTACTTCCGCTCCGGTCACCCGCACGCGCGCCTTCTCGCCGTCAATACGCACGCCGTAAAAATGGTTCCAGTAACTACCTCCGGTCACGCTAATCGTATGCTCTCCCTGCACGTCGATGCCGATACGGCAGAAGTCACTGGAACAACCTGTCAACGCCCCCCAGGTGCCTCCCCTGATGGTCGCGTCGGGTATCGTATCGCGGAGCAGATAGCCGGTTCCCATCGCAAACACAAAGCAATCGCTCAGGCGTATCAGGTCGTTCTTGCCGAGGTCAAACCCGATGCCTCTCTCCGCCGGACGCGGCACCGGGCCCAGATTCCACACCTCCACGTTGCGAATCGTGGGAGCATCCCATGTGCCCGTGACGCGCATCCCGATATTGCGGGGTGCCACAATAAAAACGTTTTCCACGTTCAGCCTGCCGATGTTGGAGACGCCATCTGCCATCACGCCGTCCCACGCGTACATGATTTTCACGTGAGAGATATAAGCCCCAATGCCAGCCACCGCGATCGCAGGCGGACCCGACTCGGGTTCACCCTTCCAGTCGTAACGGATAGCCAGAGCCTGTATGCCCCCACCCGCCTTGAGCACGAGACAGGGGGCGTCGCGGTGCTGCGGGACAAGAAGAGGCAGAACATCCGTGTCGGCACACCAGACGCCCGGCGTGGGACCTGTCAGGCTGATGTTTTCCACCGTGAGTGGACGTGTGATGAGGTAGGTCGCTCGGGGAATAAATACCGCCAAACCGGCTGCACGCGCTGCCTCGATAGCTCTCTCAAACGCCGGTGTATCATCTGCCCTGCCGTCACCACGCGCCCCAAAGTCGCGAACGTTGACCAAACCGGAGGAGCGCGGGCGGGGAGAAACCGTTTGCGTAGAACCGAAACCCAGCGAAGCAAGACCCGCTAGCGCCCCCAATCCCTTGAGCGTGCCGCGCCGGGACGGTGAAGGCACTTCTCTTTCCATGCGTTTCCACCCCCGAAGTGTATCTGCTGCACATCATAACCGTCCACCCCACTTCTGTCAAGCGAAAAGGGCAGGAAAAAACCTGCGGTTTCGTGTATACTTATAGCCGTGAGCATGATGGAAGCGGCAACAGTGCCCGTGCAAGAGCACATATCGGCGGTTTCGCTGTTTGGGGTGCGCGTTCATGCGGTCAGCATGGACGAGGCGATACAGCACATCCTACGTTTTGTGCGCGAGAACAACCCGCGACAGGTGGTCACTGCCGACTCCAGCATGGTGGTCATGGCACAGCGAGATGACCACCTGCGTGACATTATCAATCGGGCAGACCTGGTGACGCCCGATAGCATCGGCATCTTGTGGGCGTGCCGCCGGCGCGGGTTTGTGATGCCCGAACGGGTGAGCGGTGTGGATATCGTGGTTCGTCTGGCACAGATTAGCGCGCAAACCGGTCTGCGGCTCTACTTCCTGGGGGCGCAACCGGGGGTTGCCGAGCAAGCAGCACAGCGTCTTCAGGCACGCTATCCGGGGGTGTGTATCGCAGGGTGTCAGCACGGATATTTCCCACCGGAGTCGGAGTCCGAAATCGTCCGGCGGATTTGTGAAGCCCAACCCGATGTGCTGTGTGTGGCGATGGGTATCCCCAAACAGGAGAAGTGGATTGACCGTTATCGCGACGTGCTACGGGTGCCAGTTAGTATAGGGGTGGGAGGGACGTTTGATGTTCTCTCCGGGCGGGTGCGGCGCGCGCCGTTATGGATGCAAAGAACAGGCATGGAATGGTTGTGGCGGGTAGGGCACAATCCGCGTAAAATCTCCAAAGTGATGTTGCTACCACGCTTTGTGTGGATGGTGCTGACCAATCAAAAGGCTATCGAGGTTGTTCGCAATGGGTGATGAGATTATCCTCACGCGCGAGGGATATGAGAAACTCAAGCAGGAGCTGGAACACCTCAAAACTGCTGGGCGGGCGCACAGTGCCGAGCGCATCCGTCGCGCCCGTGCACAGGGTGACCTGAGCGAGAATTTCGAATACCACGAAGCCAAACGCGCTCAGGCGATGCTGGAAGGGCGTATCCGCGAGCTGCAACGCATTCTGGAAATCGCGCAGGTGGTAGAGCATTTGCCCGGCGAAGATGGGGTGGTCACTGTCGGCAGTGTGGTTACCGTGGAGGACCTCGAACACGGTGAAGAGTGGACGTTCCGCGTGGTGGACACCGCCTCCGCCGCGGTGTTCGGAGCCGACGAAGAGTACGAGCATGTCTCCGCCGCCTCGCCCATCGGGCAAGCCATCGTGGGCAGGAAAGTGGGCGACATCGTGCAGGTGGAGACGCCCGGAGGCACGGTGGACTACGAAATACTCTCCGTACACACCTGAACGTACACCGCATAACTGGCATAATCCATATTGAGACTGCACACGCCGCCCTGCCGACAGGCAGGGCTTGGCATCATCGGGGAGGCAGCAAGAGATGCAACTGAGCGTCATCGGTACGGGCTATGTAGGGCTTGTTACAGGTGCGGTATTCGCCGACCTAGGCAACGAGGTCATCTGTGTGGATAAAGACGAGGAGAAGATTACTGCTTTGCGCGCGGGCATTATGCCCATCTACGAGCCGGGGCTGGAGGAGATGGTGCGTCACAACGCGGAGGAAGGGCGACTTTCCTTCACGACCGATACCGAAGAGGCAGTACGTCGCTCCGAAGTGGTCTTCATCGCGGTTGGTACCCCCAGTCTTCCCGATGGTCAACCCGACCTATCGCAGGTGGAGGATGCCTGTCGCCATATCGCTTGCGCGTTGAACGCTCCGAAGGTCATCGTGAATAAAAGCACCGTACCTGTTGGCACGGGTGATGTGGTGCGGCGGTGGATCGAGCAATACGCCCCTGCTGACCATCCTCCTTTTGACGTGGTGTCCAACCCCGAGTTCCTGAGGGAAGGCTCCGCGATTTACGATACCCTGCATCCCGACCGCATCGTGATCGGCGCGGCGAACCAGAACGCAGCCATGAAACTGATTGAGCTCTACGCCCCGCTGGAGCGACCGATGATTGTGACCGACGTGAACTCCGCCGAGCTCATCAAGTACGCTTCTAACTGCTTCCTAGCGATGAAGATTTCGTATATCAACGCCATTGCCCGCATCTGCGACCTGAGCGGGGCGGACGTAACCCTGGTGGCGAAGGGTATGGGCTACGATAAGCGCATCGGGGACCAGTTTCTGCAAGCAGGATTGGGATGGGGCGGGAGCTGCTTCCCCAAGGACGTCAGCGCGATGATAGCTACCGCCGATGCGCTGGGCTATGACTTCCAGCTGCTGAAGGCGGTGAAGCAGATTAACGAGGAGCAGCCGCTCTATTTCGTCGGCAAGATGCGTAACGCGCTGGGCGGGCTGGATGGCAAGCGAATAGCCATTCTCGGACTTTCGTTCAAGCCCAATACCGACGACCTGCGCGAAGCGAAGTCGTTGCAGATTATCACCGCTTTGCTGGCGGAGGGGGCAGAGGTGCGGGCGTACGACCCCATCGCTATGCCCAAGGCGCGAGCCATCTTTCCGCAGATCACCTATTGCGAAAACGCCTATGACGCGGCTACCGGTTGTGATGCGGTGGCGGTGGTGACCGAGTGGAACGAATTTCGGCAGATTAATCTGGAGAAGTTGCGTCAGTCTATGCGTCGCCCGTTGTTGTTCGACGGGCGTAATATCTACAACCCGCAGAAGGTAAAACAGGCCGGTCTGGAGTACTACGGCATCGGGCGGTCTGCCAATACCGCACCGTTTGCCCGAGCGGCGTCGCAATAAACGCAGGGGGAGGAGTATCAGCATGAGTTTCTTCAATCGCGAGTTGGTGCTGGGGCGTAATCCGCACTACGACAAAGGCGTGCGTTTGCTGGACCAGGGGCTGTACCAGGAAGCCATCGCCGAGTTCGAGCAGGTCGGGCCCTCCGACCCGGCGGTGTATCGCCTGGCGCGGTTTCATCTGGGGCAGGCGTATGCCGAGCTAGGGCAGCGCTACTTACAAGGAGGACTGCTGGAGCGTGCCGAGGCGGCTCTGCGCCACGCCATCGAGATACACCCGCGCTTTGCCGACCTTCACTGCAGTCTGGGTATCGTATTCCAGCAGCAGAAGCGGTACCAGGAGGCAGAAGAGGCTCTGCTCAAAGCGCTGGAGATTAACCCGCGCTTTGCCTACGCTAAGCTGCGACTCGGTATCTGCTACTTGCAGCAGGGTCAAACCGAGAGAGGCTGGCAGACAGCACAGGAAGCGATTGCACTGGAACCTCGCCTGCATACATCCGTCTATCAGAAAGCACTGCAGTTGCGCGAGGATGGCGACTTGCAGGGTGCGCTGGCGGCATTAGAGCAGGTGCGCATCACCGAAGTAGAGGATATTCAGTTCCATACCCGTCTGGGCGATGACCTGTACCGGCGTGGCATGTATGCGAAAGCGGCGGAAGAGTATCAGAAGGCTCTGCACGTGAACGGCGCCTATCCCGACCTGTATAACCGTTTGGGTGTTGCCCTGATGGCGCAGGGCGACTATCGGGGGGCGGAGGAGGCGTTCCGCCGTGCCCTGCAGATTAACCCACGCTACGCCGAGGCGCAGGCGAATCTGGTGCTTGCCCTGCGTGGTGCGGGCAGAGAGGCGGAGGCAGAGCAAGCACTCCAGCGTCTGGCGGAGATTGCTCCAGATAATCCCCTGCTGAAACCGCCTGCAGAATGAGACCGTCTCCCGCGTTACAGTTTGAGATAGTGGCGCGTGACCCGCGTTCGCTGGCGCGGTGTGGGATTCTGCGCCTGCCTCATGGCGAGGTGGAGACGCCTGTCTTTATGCCTGTTGGCACGCAGGGCACGGTCAAAGCCATGACGCAGGAAGAACTGGAACGGCTCGATTTGCGTATTATTTTATGCAACACCTATCATCTGTACCTGCGTCCGGGGCATGAGCGCGTTGCCCGCGCGGGCGGATTACACCGCTTTATCGCGTGGAACCGCAATATCCTCACCGATAGCGGTGGCTTCCAGGTGTTCAGTCTGCAGGGGCTCAGGCGAGTGTACGAGGACGGTGTGGAGTTTCAGTCGCATATCGACGGCTCCACCCATTACTTCACACCCGAGCGGGCGGTGCAGATACAGCACGCGCTGGGTGCAGACATTATCATGGCGTTCGATGAGTGCCCGCCCAACCCGTGTACTTATGAGCAGGCGAAGGCGGCGATGGAGCGCACCCATCGCTGGGCGGTACGCTGTCTGGAAGCGCATCATACCGAACAGGCTCTGTTCGGTATTGTGCAGGGAAGCGTGTACGAAGACCTGCGCGAGCGGAGCGCGCGCTTTATCAGCGAACTCGGTTTGCCGGGTATCGCCATCGGCGGAGTGGCGGTCGGCGAGGAGAAAGAGGCGATCCACCGCATCGTCGCGTTCACCACGCCCCTTCTACCGGACGAGAAGCCGCGCTACTTGATGGGTGTGGGTGAGCCGGATGACATCCTGCAGGCGGTCGCCAGCGGGGTAGATATGTTCGATTGTGTGCTGCCCACGCGCCTGGCACGCAACGCGGCGATGCTGACCCGGCGCGGGCGAGTGAACCTGCGCAACGCACACTTCGCCGACCACTTCGGTGCGGTAGACCCGGAGTGTGACTGTGCGGTGTGCCTGCGCTACCCGGCGGCATACATCCATCACCTGTTTAAGGCGAAGGAGATTCTGGCGGCGCGCCTGGCAACGTACCATAACCTGTACTTCTACCAGAGGCTGATGGAAGAGATTCGCCGGGCGATTCGCAAAGGGAATCTGGAACAATTTACAAGGGAGTTCCTTCAGAAGTACATGCCGGAAGAGAGCCGGCTATCCAGAGAGGAGTGAAACACAAAGTGATTACACTGCAGCAGGTCACCTTGAAGGACGTGCGCAACTACCCGAAGGTGCGCATTTACATAGACGCTGCGAACCAGCAGATGGCGGCAATCGGGTATACCGAACACGGACACCGCCACGCGGGGGTGGTCTCTTCGGTGACGCGCACCATCTGCGAGTCACTAGGCTATACACCGCGCCAAACGGAGCTCGCCGCCATCGCCGCCTACCTGCATGACATCGGCAATATGGTCAACCGCAACAACCATCCTGAGATCGGCGCGATTATCGCCATGAACATTCTGGACGAGATGGGCATGGACCCGCGCGAGATTGCGGTGGTGGTCGCCGCTATCGGCAACCACGAGGAAGGCGATGGCATCCCGATAGACTACGCCTCCGCCGCGGTGATTATCGCCGATAAATCGGACGTGCATTATAGCCGTGTGCAGAACCCGCGCCCGGAGACCTACGACATCCACGACAGGGTAAACCACGCGGTGCAGCGGTCTAACCTGTACGTAGAACCCGATAAGCGCATTATTCGACTGGACCTAGAGATCGACACCTCCTTCGCCAGCGTGATGGAGTATTTCGAGATATTCCTGTCGCGCATGGTCATGTGTCGTAAAGCAGCGGAACAGCTGGAGTGCCGATTCTGCTTGCGGGTGAACGGGGTGGACCTAGGGTAGCGCTGTCATGCGTCTACTGGAACTACGCCTCTGCAACTTCCGCAACTACGAGAGCCTGCATCTGGTACCCGATGCAGGCTTGAACCTCATCACAGGAGAAAACGCGCAGGGCAAGACCAATCTGCTGGAAGCCATCTATTTGCTAGCAACCGGCAGAGCGCTCCGCGCGGGCAAGGATGAGGAGCTCATTCGCTGGGGCGCAGAGGGTGCAACCGTGCACGCCCATATCCATCGGGAGCGGCAGATCGATGTGCATGTGGAGGTCAATCTCTCGCGTGGTCAACCCCGCGTGGTGAAGGTGGATGGGCAAACCTACCGCGCAGCGACCGCATTGGGGCAATTTAATGTGGTGCTCTTCAGCGCGATGGATCTGGAGGTGGTGCGCGGGCAACCGGCAGACAGACGCAGGTATCTGGATGTGGAAATCAGTATGCTCAGTCCGGCGTATGCGCGTGCGCTGGTGGGCTATCGCCGGGCATTGGAGCAGCGCAATCGCCTGCTGAAGAGCATTCGCGAAAGCGGCGGCGCGATAACCCCCTCTACCATAGAACTGCTGGAGGCATGGGACGAGCAGCTGGTGCGCTATGGCAGCAACGTGATAGTGGCGCGAGAACGGTTCATCTGCGCCCTGCACCCGCTGGCACGCACCGCCCATGCGGAACTCTCTGAAGGGCGCGAGGAGCTGGACATCCGTTATGCTCCCGCTGTTGAAGCGGGGCAGGGAGAGCGCGAGCAGATAGCGGAGCGTTTCCGACAACAACTGCGGAAGACGCGCGAGGAGGAGCTACGTCGAGGTACAACCCTTGTCGGTCCTCAACGCGATGACTTACTGCTGTTTGTGGACGGGAAGGAGGCGCGTACCTACGCCTCGCAAGGTCAACAGAGAACCGTCATGTTGAGCCTGAAGAGAGCGGAGTTTGAGCTCACCTTGCTGGAACGACAGGAACCGCCCATCGTGTTGCTGGATGATGTGATGTCGGACCTGGACGAGATGCGGCGAGCGCAGCTGCTGCGTATGACCCTGCGCGGAGCGCAGGCGTTTATCACCGCCACCTCTGCCGAGAGCTTTCCGCAGGAAATCCTCTCCAGCGCCCGAATGTACCGGGTGGAGAACGGTCGCCTGGAGAGTGTGAGATAGCATGTCACGCCCTGACCTGCTGCGCGATATTCTGGACGAAACGGTGGACGCGCTCGGTTTGCGTGAGCGGTTGAGGGCGTTTCGTGCCCTACTCAATTGGGAAGAGGTGGTAGGCAAAACCGTTGCCGCCGCCGCACAGCCGGAAGCGCTGAAGGAGGGCAAAGTGTTTGTGGCGGTCAAGAGCAGTGCGTGGATACAGGAGCTGCGCTTCCAGCAGCAAACCATCCTCCAGAAGCTCAACGAGTATGCGGGCGCGCCCATCTTCACCGAGCTGGTCTTTCGGGTAAAGCCACGCTCCCGCAAGCCGCCTGCTGATACCGCACAACCCGAGCGACATCCCGTACCGGAGCCGGAGCTGGATGCTGCCACCATCGCCCGTTTGCATACTCTGACCGAGCCTATCGCCGACGCGGAGATGCGCGCGAAGGTTACCGAGTATCTGGTTGCCTTCCACCGGTTGGCGATGATACGGAAGCAACAGGGGTGGCGAGAGTGTTCGCGATGTGGCTGTTTGCACCCGGGAGAAGGTTCAGAGTGTCCCTTCTGCCGGGGCGACCTGCTTTGATGTGGCGTGCTGGGCGGAGCGTACCCGCGCATCCAGCCACCGCCAGAACCCCTCCGTGAAACGCGCTTCGATGTCCACGACCCATATCGGCGGTTCCAGCGACAGGGCGGGCATCTCCTCTAGCTTCACCGCGTCCTTTTCGGTGACCAGTATTGCCTCGGCGTGGCACTCGCGGGCGCGCCGCTGCGCCTCCAGAATATCATCCGGGGTATAGCGGTGATGGTCGGGAAGGCTCCACGTGCCTGCTACCTGCGCATCCAGCCGTGCCAGCATGCCGGTGAACGATTCGAAGCTGGCGATGGCAGCGAGCGCAAACACCCGTTTGCCGCGCAGTGTGTCCGCCGCGTAGCAGGTCTCTTTCCGATAGAGCTGTCGGATGCCTGCGGGAGATTTTTGCCAGATGAAACAGGGGATAAGGGGAAACCTCTGCGTCAGTTTTGAACAGGATGTGTGCTCGCCCTGCACCAGCAGGGCGTGGGCGCGTTGCAGGTGCTCCACAGGTTCGCGCAGGATGCCTGCGGGCAGTGTCCACCCGTTGCCAAACGGACACTCTCCGTCCAGCAGCACCAGGTCTACGTCGCGGTGCAGTTGCCAGTACTGGAAGCCGTCGTCCAGCACGAGCACGTCGCAGCCAAACTGCTCGACCGCTTTGCGAGCGGTTTTGCGTCGGTCCTTACCCACCAGTACCGCCACGCCGGGCAGTTTGCGGGCAATCAACAACGGCTCGTCGCCAGCCTGCGCAACGGTGGCGAATATCTGCTCGCCGTCAGATACGATACCGCCAGCATGGCTCATGGTTCCGCCGTATCCCCTGCTCAGTACGGCTACCCGAAACCCTCTTTGCTGTAAGTGGCGGCATATTGCAATCACCGCTGGTGTTTTGCCGGTGCCGCCGAGCGACAGGTTGCCCACCGAAATCACCACAGCATTTGCCCGGAACTGTCTCGGCAGGCGCCACCAGAGGTAAGCCTTTAGCCCCGTGCCATACAGCAGTGAGAAGGGCACCAGCAGAGCCTGCCACCATCGGAGGTGGCTCCCGCTTGTAGTTGTTAGCTCCGCTTCTCTCATTCTCCGTGTTTATCTGTGTGCTCTTTCCCGAGCCACTGGTTCAGTGCATCACTACGTGCTATACTCTTATAAGAAGCCGAATCGACAAGGGAGGTTCCCGCTATGCCAGACGACAGCCCGGAGACGCTTGCCCGCAAGCTCGCGCGCTGGCGCGAAGCGCGGAATGTTATTCTCTCGCGTTTCAACCACGACGTGCGCGCCCCTCTGACCGCTATCGTCGGATTTGCCGAACTGCTAGGTGATGAGGAACTCACCCCGGAACAGCAGGTATACGTACAGCGCATCCTGGAAGCAACAGACAAAATAGTCGCCATTCTGGATGAGGTACAAAAGGTTCTCCATGCGGTCGAACAGGATACCTGAGGGGCTAAGTTCCCTCTGCCCGCGCACGGATGCCCTGTAGAACCATTTGTACGTTCTCTTCGAGCTTCTTGTGTATCAGGTTCTTCACCAGGGAACCAAGCAGTGGCACATTATATTCATACTCCAGACGTGAGTGGAAGCGCGTGCCACCCTCCTCTGCCACAAACCGCCATTCACCTTCCATGCGCTGCAGGTCGCCCTTAATCAAACGAAAACGACAGGTGTGTGCGGTATCATCCCAGAGGTCTTCCTCTGTCCACTTCACGCGCATATTGTTGAACTCTCGCACCAATCCCGTCCACTCCGTAACCGTGCGCGAACCGTCTTCGCTTCGCTCCAACACCTTCACCGACTCCAGGTCGGGCATTACTTCCGGGAACCGTTCCACCTCTCTGGCAGCGGCGTAAACCTGCTCTACTGGTGCGTCGATCCAGATGCTGTGCTCGATAACAGGCATAGCGACGAATAAACCTCCTTTACCGTATCCATTGTAACACGAGTAGGAGCGAGTGTGCAATCGGTGAAGGCAATCGGGCTATTGACGAGAATGTACTGGCGTTTTATGATAATTCACAAGAACTATCCCAAAAACATTCCTGTGTAAGGAGGTAGGGAGTTGAACGCACACGGTTCGTCCGGAACGTACCATCGCGAGAAGCTGTTTATCGCCAGCTGCATTGCGCTGGTGACCACCGCGATGGCTTTCTCCATCCGTGCGGACATCCTGAAGGAGCTGGGTGTTACCTTCAACATCAGTCACGAACAGCAGGGTTTCGTGAACCTGATGGGCATCTGGGGGTTTCCCATCGCCATCCTGATTGTGGGACCCCTGTGCAACATCATCGGCATGGGCAGGTTGCTTCGGCTTGCCTGCATTGGGCACATTCTGGGGATTATCTTCACCATCCTGTCCCCGCAATTTGGTTACCCCTTCCTGCTGGCATCCACCTTACTGGTGGGTCTGGCGAACGGTACGGTGGAGGGAGTGATTAACCCGCTTGCCGCCACCATGTATCCGGAGGACAAAACGCACAAATTGAACGTGCTTCATGCATGGTGGCCCGGCGGGCTGGTTATCGGAGGCTTGCTCACCACAGCGCTGGCAGAGATATTCCACGCCAGCTGGCAGGTTCGGGTGGGCACCATTATCGTTCCCGCCATCATTTACGGGGCGATGATATGGACGGAGAAGTTCCCGCAAACCGAGCGTGCCGCTTCCGGCGTATCTACCGCCGAGATGTTTGGGGAGATTCTGCGTCCGGGCGTGTTGTTGTTGATGCTGTGCATGTGTCTGACCGCCATCACCGAGCTGGGACCTGACCAGTGGGTTGGCTCGGTATTGACCGACACGGTGGGCATTCGCGGCATCCTGTTCCTGGTGTATACCGCGGGCTTGATGTTTGTGTTACGGCTGTTCGCCGGCCCGCTCGCCAGGCTCTTCACGCCGGTAGGGTTGCTGGCGATTTGTGCCGCGCTGGCGGCGGTTGGTTTGTACTGGCTAAGCCATGCCTTCGCTCCGGGGGTGGCGTTCGCCGCGGCGACCGTGTTCGGCATCGGCAAGACCTACTTCTGGCCCACTATGCTGGGGGTGACATCCGAGCGGTATCCGCGCGGTGGGGAGTTCCTGCTGGCGGTGATGGGCGCGACCGGCATGATCGCGGCAGGTGTTGCCGGTCCGGTGATGGGGCGCATCTACGACCACCATACCATCCAGCACCTGACTCCGGAAATTCGGCAGATGGTGGTGGTGGATAGCAAGTTCAGCCCGGAGAAGGCGAAGGAGGTAGAGGACAGGGCACAACAGGGTGACCCAACCGCCGCGGAGCAGACGAAGGTGATTAAGGAAGCCCTGCGTCAGGGCGCGGCGATGGCTATCCGCTACGTGGCGATCCTGCCTGTGATTCTGGTGGTGCTGTTCGGCTTGCAGTTTCTGTACTACAAGTCGAAAGGCGGTTACCACGCCGTCCGGCTGGAAGGTAGCGGAGAAGGCGGAGGCAGTAGCGGGTAGGAGGTCGTAACAATGCTGGGCGAGGCTGACCGCCTCGCCCCGAATAGAGGTTGATCACTATGAGAAGAAGGCAGAGAGGTTTCTTGCTTCTTGTTCTGCTCGTGCTGGTGGCAATCGTGCTGGTTGGAACTCTGATGTGGTTGTTCAGTAATCTGGCGCAACAGAAAGGGAAGCGTCGCTCGGCTCCGCCTGTAGCGAACGCACCTGCTTCTGCGCCTCTGTCCACAACCACACCATCCATGCCAAGCAACATACCGCAGAACGTGACTCGAAATGTGCCCCTCTCTCCGCCCCCTTCCGCAGCACCCGCTCCTTCCGCCCCCTTTCTGATGGTCTACCAGCCGCTCTTGCCCGGCGTGATAGTGAAACAGTATCCGCCGCCGATTGCACGTTACAATGACGGCTCACAGTACTACATTGTGGAGAACCCGCAGGGTGAACCTGAACTGGTACCGGTTGACCCCCAACAACCCGCGCCGATTCAGGAAGGGAGGGTCATCCTTAAAGATGCGGATGCAAGCGTATTTAAAGCAGGAAGTGCGACCATCCTGAAGGGCACGGCAACCGTTTTGAACGCCGGCCCATACGATGTGACCGATTTTCAGGTGTGTATTCGGCTCAACAACGTGCTCCATGTTCTGGTACCCGCCGCATCCCACGCACCACAAATGGTTTCTGCTGCCAGTCGTCACCTGAAGCCATCAACAGCAAGCGTGGTTCCTTTTCGGGTGACGCTGCCTTACACGCTCATGATGGAGCAAACCTCTGTCTCGTTTTATCTCGAAGCGCAGATGGACGGACCTCCCGGATTGGTGCAGGACGAGGTAGAGAGTGTGCGTATCACGTACAGGTAAGAAGGGGGTGAAGCGCAGATACTTTTATGTTATGATATACTGGTGTATTGCGCAGGATGGAGGACGGAAAAGGGTTCGCATGGCGATTTGGAAAAGGTTTCTGGGACGTTTCTCACGGGATATGGGTATCGACCTCGGCACGGCAAACACTCTGGTGCATGTGCGAGGCAAAGGTATTCTCCTCCGTGAGCCTTCGGTGGTTGCTATCGAAAAAGATACCAAAAAGGTGCTGGCGGTCGGCGAAGAAGCCAAACGGATGTTAGGGCGAACGCCGGGCAATATCGTGGCTATTCGCCCGCTGAAAGATGGGGTCATCGCCGACTTCGACCAGACCGAGAAGATGCTCCGCTATTTCATCCAGAAGGTGCACCGGCGTTCGTGGGCGGCGCCGACGGTGGTGGTGGGCATCCCCAGCGGTGTCACCGAAGTGGAGCGTCGCGCGGTGATGGACGCCTGCAAGAAGGCGGGAGCGAAGGAGTCGTACCTGATCGAGGAGCCGATGGCAGCGGCAATTGGGGCAGGTTTGCCCGTGGGTGACGCGACCGGCTCGATGATTGTGGACATCGGCGGAGGGACGACCGAAGTGGCGGTCATCTCGCTGTCGGGTATCGTGGCAAGCCGTTCCATCCGCATTGCGGGGGATGAAATCGACGAAGCCATCGCCGCTTATGTGCGTCGCACCTACAACCTGTACATCGGCGACCGCACCGCCGAGGAGGCGAAAATCCAGATAGGTTCCGCGTATCCGCTGGACGAGGAGACCACGATGGAGGTACGCGGGCGAGACCTGATTACCGGACTACCGCGCAGTGCGGTCATCTCCTCTGAGGAGATTCGTCATGCTATCCAGGAGCCGGTCAACGCGATTGTGGGGGCGGTGAAGCTGACGCTGGAGATGACCCCGCCCGAGCTCGCTGCGGACATTATCAATCGGGGTATCATGCTGGCAGGCGGTGGCGCATTGCTACGGGGGCTGGATTGCCTTATCTCTAAGGAGACCGGCATGCCGGTGCATGTTGCGCCAGACCCGCTCAGCTGTGTGGTGATAGGAACCGGCAGGGTACTGGAGGAGATTGAGACCAACCCCAGCCTGCGCAAGGTGCTTATCGGCACGAACCGCTCTTACTCCTAGTGAGCGTGTATCTGTATGCACAATCTCTGGCGCGATAATCGGTTTCGAGTTATCGTCCTGCTCGCTGTGCTGGCTCTATTCGTGGGTGTACAGCATAACCGCGCGGTGCAGCGGGGGGCGGCGAACCCGTTTGCCGAGGCGGTGATGGCTCTCGTGGCTCCTGTGCAGTCCGCTCTACGCTCCACTGCGGATTTCCTCTCAGACTTCGGTTACGGGGTTGTGCATGGGCGGCGGTTGCGCGAGGAGAACGAACGTCTGCAGAGAGAGGTGGAAGCCTTGCGTGCCGCAGAGAGCGCACAGCAGGAGCTGAAGCAAGAGAACGAACGTCTGCGCCGCCTCCTGCAGTTCGCACAGACAAAGAAGATACGCCCAGTGGTGGCGCGCGTGCTGGCGATTCAGCCATCCGCCTATTTCCATACGCTGATTGTGGGTTGTGGGCAGGCGGAAGGGGTGCGTCCGCGCATGGTGGCGGTGACAGACAAGGGGCTGGTCGGGATAGTGTATATGGTCACGCGCCACACCGCTCACGTGCTGTTGATTACCGACCCCAACGCCAGTGTTGGCGCGCGGGTGCAGCGTGCCGAGTCGCGGGCGGTGGGTGTCTGCCGGGGGCGGGGAGAAGAGTATCTGGTGCTCACCTTTCTGTCTAAAGATGCCGACGTGCGCCCAGGCGACGTGGTGGTTACCTCCGGTCTGGGTGGGGTATATCCCGCAGGTATTCCCATCGGCACTGTCGAACAGGTGATGGAGCAAAAGCAAGCGGGGATGCGCGAAGCACGGGTCAAGCCGTTTGTGGAGGTGACGCGGGTTGAAGAGGTGTTGCTCACCCGTGCGGAGGCAACGCTCCAATGAGAGTACCTGCGTGGCTGAAGCTGGTGCTGATGATGGTGCTTGCTACCGCTGTACAGGCGGTGTTTGCACATCACCTGCGCTTTTACGGGGTGCAGCCCGATTTCAATAAAGTGGTGCTTATCTGTATTGCGGTGAATTCTTCGGTGCACGTTGCAACAGCGTACGGTTTTCTGTCTGGCTGGCTCATGGGTAGTGTGGTGGGGATGTCGGTGGGCAGCTATCTGATTAGCCGGATGATGCTGGGGGCGTTGCTGGGACTGTTGGAATTGCGCGTTTTTCGCCATAATCCTGTTGTGTTGATTTTCTCTGCGCTGACGGGCAGTATGCTGTGCGAGGCGGTGTTTTTCCTGTTCTCACCACAGCAGGACGCAGGGCGGTGGGTATCTCTATCGTTGGGTGAGAGCCTCTATAATCTGGTGTTTGTTGTGCCGGTTTATGCATGGGTCAGGCGCATCCTGCCGCCGAGCACAGGGCTGAGTTATACATCTTAAACACAATCCGAGTGATGGAGGAGACACAATGTCCACAACGCGAAACAAGGGGCGCAACGAGGCGAACCCCTACAAGATGGCACTGCAGCAGTTGGCGATTGTGGCGGAACTGCTAGAACTGGACCCCAAAATACACGAATTCCTCAAGTACCCCGAGCGCGAGTTGACAGTGAATTTCCCCGTGCAGATGGACGATGGCTCGGTGCGAATCTTCACGGGCTATCGCGTCCAGCACAATCGCGCGCGCGGTCCCTCCAAAGGAGGCATCCGCTATCATCCCCATGCTGACCTGGACGAGGTGCGCGCTTTGGCGATGTGGATGACGTGGAAGTGCGCTGTGGTGAACATCCCGTTTGGTGGGGCAAAGGGCGGGGTGATGTGTGACCCGAAGAAGCTGTCTCTTAAGGAGCTGGAGCGCCTGACCCGCCGCTACACGACCGAAATCAGCGTCATCATCGGACCCGAAAGCGACATCCCCGCTCCCGATGTGGGAACCGACCCGCAGGTGATGGCATGGATCATGGATACCTACAGTATGCACAAGGGGTATACTGTTCCTGCGGTGGTCACCGGCAAGCCAATAGCGGTGGGCGGTTCTGAAGGGCGGATTGAAGCCACCGGGCGTGGGCTGGTGATGGTGGCGAGCCGATGCTCGCAGATGCTGAATATTCCCTTGCAGGGCGCGCGTGTGGTGATACAGGGCTTCGGGAACGTGGGAAGTACCGCTGCAAAGTTCTTCCACGAGGCAGGCGCAAAGGTCATCGCGGTAAGCGATGCCCTGAATGCGGTGTATAATCCTAAGGGGCTGGACGTTCCTGTGCTGTTGAAGCATTGCGTTCGACGTGAAGGCACGTTGCCCCAGTACGCCGAGGGAGAGGTAATCACCAACGCGGAAATGCTGGAGTTGCCCTGCGACTTCCTGATGCCTGCCGCGCTGGGCAATCAGATTACCGGTGAGAACGCAGAGCGTATCAAGGCTCGGGTAATCATCGAGGGAGCGAACGGACCCACCACCCCCGAAGCCGACCGCATCCTGAACGAAGCGGGCGTGTTCCTTGTGCCCGACATTCTGGCGAATGCCGGTGGGGTGATTGTTTCGTACTTCGAGTGGGTGCAAGACCTGCAGAGCTTCTTCTGGAGCGAGGATGAGGTCAACCAGAAGCTGGAGCGGGTGCTTATCAGCGCGTTCGAGGAGGTGGTGCGTACAGCGAAGACGCGCAAGGTGGATATGCGCACCGCCGCTTACATTATCGGCGTGGGCAGGGTCGCCGACGCCATCATTACGCGGGGAATCTACCCGTAGCGCTTGCGTATCTAATGAGGAAGGAGGTACGTTGTATGGCATACAAACTGGTCATCATCGGTTCGGGACCGGCGGGCTACACCGCCGCCATCTACGCCGCGCGGGCGAACCTGCAACCTCTTCTATTTGAAGGCTTGCAGCCGGGCGGACAGCTCACCATTACCTCAGAAGTGGAGAACTACCCCGGCTTTCCAGAGGGTATTCAGGGACCGGAGCTGATGCAGCTATTCCGTCAGCAGGCGGAACGGTTCGGCACGCAGATAATTACCGATGTGGTGACGCGGGTAGACTTCTCCACGCGACCGTTCAAACTGTGGGATAGCGCAGAGAACCTGTACGAAGCGCACGCGGTCATCATCGCCACCGGAGCCAGCGCGAAATGGCTCGGTCTGGAGGCAGAGCAGAAGCTGCAGGGCAGGGGGGTATCTGCCTGCGCTACCTGCGACGGCTTCTTCTTCCGGGGTAAAGAGGTGGTTGTGGTTGGCGGTGGCGATACCGCGATGGAGGAAGCGCTGTTCCTCACCAAGTTCGCCACGAAAGTCTATGTGGTGCATCGGCGCGACCAGCTGCGCGCCAGCAAGATTATGCAACAGCGAGCGTTCGACAACCCCAAGATCGAGTTCATCTGGAACACGGTGGTGGAAGACATTCATGATGTGAATGCAGGCAAGGTGACCGGTGTGCGCCTGCGCAATGTAAAGAGCGGCGAGGTGTGGGACAAGCCGATTGACGGGGTGTTTATGGCGATTGGGCACAAGCCGAATACCGACATCTTTGCCGGTCAGGTGGAGATGGACGAGCAGGGCTACATCCTCCTGCGGCAGGGCACTTACACCAGCGTGGAGGGTGTGTTTGCCGCTGGCGATGTGGCAGACCGTGTATACCGCCAGGCGGTTACCGCTGCAGGCAGTGGTTGTATGGCGGCGATAGACGCCGAACGCTGGCTCGCCGCGCAAGGGATTGAGTAACGCCGGCTTGCATTGTCTGTGAAAATGAGATATAATTTACATGGCTAAATACTTGAGAGGATGTCGAGTTGTACGGCTCAGACGGAGCCTCGCCCTCCACGCGCCTGTATGGGAGTGGCGCGCTCTGTCGTGACCAAAAACGGACGGCTCGGCGTGAGGCTCGCCCTCTGGTGGAGCGCACGGGATAGACGCCGGTTGGCAGAAGAGGTATACTATACCAGTCCGACAATCAGACAAGGGGTGGAAACAACGCGATGATTACGTTGACCGAACGGGCAGCAACCGAGATCCGCAACATCATGGAAGCGCAGGGTAAGGAAGACGCCATGCTCCGCGTGTTTGTAGCAGGTGGCGGTTGCTCCGGTTTGCAGTACGGCATGGCGATTGATGACATCGTGGATGAAGGCGACCAGATTTTCGATTCGTATGGCGTCAAGATTGTGATCGATCCGCTGAGCCTGGGCTATATGAGCGGTTCGGAAGTGGATTTCGTAGAAGATAGTCTGGGCGGCGGGTTCAAGATCGATAATCCGAACGCCATCCGCTCCTGCGGCTGCGGGCAGTCCTTCGCTACCGACGAGGGGCAAGAGGCTGGCGGCTGCAGCAGCTGTGGGTATTACTGATCGCTGCGGGATTGACTATTCGTGGACTATTCCCCGCCTGCTTATCGAATGGACACTGACTGATTTGCTAAGAGGAATAGTTAAGGCGCCGGCTTTTTCCCCTCTTGCCCGCGACGGCAAGGTTGATGCCGGTGCCTTTTTGTTTGGTTCGCCTCACGATACTGCGGGTTCGAGCAGAGTGAGCGTGCCTGCAGTGGCATCCAGCCGTGCCCTCACTCCCAGCGGTATTGTCAGCGGGTTGGTTACATGCCCGAAGGGAAAGCCGATAATGGCAGGTTTGCCCAGCGGCACGATAATGTCCTGCCAGATTTGGTCGATGGTTAGCGTCTCCGAGCGGTCGCCTGTGTGTTGCTCCCAGTTGGTAATTTCGCCGATGACGAAACCTGCCGCCTCGTCCAGCACACCGCATCGTTTCAGCTGCGTCAGCATCCGGTCTACCGCATAAGGAGGTTCGTCCACATCTTCCAGAACCACGATTTTGCCTTTGGCGTCTATCTGTTCCGGCGTGCCGCAGGTAGCGGTGACAAGACACAGACAGCCACCGGTCAGCTCGCCCTCTGCCACGCCGGGCACCAGGGTTTGAACCTCTCCCTCTCGGGTATCATATGTGCCCAGAGGCTGCGGCTTTTCCAGCAGTTCGAAGAGGTTGCTGATGCTCAGCTCGGAGACCTCGCGGGCGAGGGTGATAATCATCGGCGCGTAGAAGACCACCATGTCGGTATGGCGCAGAAAAGCGAGGTGCAGGGTGGTGATGTCGCTGTAGCCGATGAGCGGTTTGGGGTTGGCGCGGATGGTGTCCCAATCCAGATAGTCCAGAATGCGCGAAGCCCCATAGCCTCCGCGCGTGCAGAGGACGGCTTTTACGTCCTCGCGGGCGAACATGGCGTTGAGGTCGGCGGCGCGGTCACGGTCTTCTCCCGCCAGATAGCCGCGGCGGTCGAAAGCGTGTTCTCCGAAAACCAGCCGGTAGCCGCGCCGCTGGATTTTCTCAATGCCGGGCTGCAGGGCTTCTATTGACTTATAACTGCTGGGTGACACCACACCGATGGTGTCACCAGGACGCAGAGCGGATGGTTTCATGCGTGGCATACAGACTATTTATCCCTCCTCCTGTGGAGCAGTGTTCACCGTCAGCACGTGTACTTCCTCTTGGCGGTGCATGGGTTCGCCTGCCTGCGCCTTGATTTGCTCCAGAGTAAGCGAAGGTTCGCCTGCCTGCGCTCGCATGCGGTTCAATCGCTCGAGCATTGATTGCAGTCGCTTGTCGGATTCACCGTTGCGATAGCTCTCTTCTACCGCTTTTTCCATCGCAAGAAGGACGGTCTCCGGCTCTCCAAGGCGTTGCAAGGTCTCCTCGTCTGCGTGGCGGCGAACATATTCACGCAACAGGGAAGGCAATTCGAGAAACAGCGGTATCACAAAGATATGGGTGAGATGCCACAGTATGTTCTTCCCGAAGAGCCTCTGCAGGGAGGAGGCGACAGTAAAGCTAAGGGCGAGCGCCATAACCCCCACCAGCAGGGAAAAAGGGATGCGCTTGCGCCAGATTTCCTGCTCCATATAGTTGCGCACCGCAAGGATGGCAAGCAGGCGGTGAGGTATCCGGTCGAGCAGGGAGCGTTCTACCCACAGGTTTTGTGCCTGCCAGCGAAGGTTGTCCTCCACTGATGCGGCTTCGTCGGCAGGGAAGGTAAAGACCTGCGGCTCCAAGCCGGTAATGTACGCCCAGAGCAGATAGGTGCGCAGCCACTGTGTGAAAGGGTGTGTGCTGTCTAGAGACCGATATTCGGGTTCACTCTCGTGCGTACTTTGGGGTTCCTCCATTGATAGACCTGCCCATCAAAAAAGGGCGAGCAGCGGTGCCGCTCGCCCTGTGTTATCGGGGTTTTAGCGGTCGTCTTTGCCAGCGGGTACCGGCTCGGCGGTAGCGGTTGCCAGCTCCACCTGGTCTACGATGGAGCCGCGCTTGCTCCAGTAGACCGCGAACGCCAGCGCTGCCAGGGCAACCAGCACGATGGCTGCGCGAGCTGCGGGGGCAATCGGCTGAATCACCACCGGCGCGATCAGGATGCCCACCAGGTTCATCACCTTAATCAGCGGGTTCAGCGCAGGCCCGGCGGTGTCCTTGAACGGGTCCCCAACGGTATCGCAGATGACGCCCGCCTTGTGGTACTCGGTTCCCTTACCACCGAACAGTCCGTCTTCGATCTTCTTCTTGGCGTTGTCCCACGCGCCGCCGGAGTTCGCCAGCATCACCGCCATCAGCTGCCCGGTGAGGATAGCTCCGGCGAGGTAACCGCCCAGAGCCTGTGCGCCCTTCACCGGATCGTTGAAGCCCATTCCGAATCCCACCAGCACCGGCAGAGCGATTGCCAGCACGCCCGGTCCCAGCAGCTCCTTCTGCGCGGCGGCGGTGACAATAGCCACGCTACGCCCGTAGTCAGGCTTCTCGGTGCCTGCCATGATGCCCGGTCGTTCACGGAACTGCCGGCGCACCTCTTCAATCAGCTGGAACGCCGCGCGTCCCACCGCCTTGATGGAGAAGGCGGAGAACAGGAACGGCGCTGCGCCGCCAATCAACAAGCCGATGAAGATTTCCGGCAGGTCCAACGGCAACCCCTTGCCTACCAGCTGCGCGTCCTCCACAAAGGAGTGGAACAGCGCCGTTGCCGCCACGACCGCAGTGGCAATCGCGAAGCCCTTGGTCAGAGCCTTCGTGGTGTTGCCCACCGAGTCCAGACGGTGCACGATGCGGTCACCGCTCAGCTGCCCCTTGACCACCTTCTGCTCCTTCAGCGCACCGGACATCTCGAAGATGCCGTTGGCGTTATCCGAGATGGGACCAAAGGTGTCCATCGCTAGGATGAAACCGGTGGTTGCCAGCAATCCCAAGCCCGTCAGCGCAATGCCATAGAAGGAAAGGATGGCACCGCCGAACTGTTCGGGCGGGAAGATAAACAGAGGTGTCAGCAGAGCGATAACAATCGCGCCCACTGCCCACACGCTACTTTCTAAGCCGGTAGCAAAGCCCTCGATAATCATCGTGGCGGGACCAGTTTTGGACGAGTAGGCGATTTCGGTGACCGGTTTCTTCTCGGTGGAGGTGAAGTACTCGGTGAGGCGTTCGATCAGCAACGCCATCACCAGACCGGCCGCGTTGGCGAGGAAGAACCGCCACCATTCGACCTGTTGTCCGCCCAGCTCTGGCTTCAGCGCGATGTCGTTCATCAGGAGGTAGCTGACGATGGCGAATCCCGCCAGCGCGACCCACCACGAGATGTTGAAACCGACGGTGATGGGGCGCATGGGGTCTAGGTCCTCGCGGTCGGCTCCACGCACGCCGAGCACGCCGATGATAGAGGCGATAACGCCCACCGCACGCACCAGCAAGGCGTACACGATGAGTTTCAGCACCGCGGCGCCGGTCAATACGCTGGCGGTGGCTGCACCCAGGATAATCGCCGCGACCAAGGTGACCTCGTAGGACTCGAACACGTCCGCTGCCATACCGGCACAGTCGCCCACGTTGTCGCCCACGTTGTCGGCGATGGTCGCGGGGTTACGCGGGTCATCCTCGGGGATACCAGCCTCTACCTTACCGACCAGGTCTGCGCCCACGTCGGCGGCTTTAGTGTAGATCCCACCGCCCACACGCATGAACAGCGCAGCAAGGCTACCGCCGAATCCGAAGCCTACCAGCACCTTCATCGCATCTTCCTTAAACAACAGGAAGATGGTAATCGCGCCCAGCAGACCCAGTCCGACGGTTGCCATTCCCGACACCGCGCCTGCGCGGAAGGCGGTTTCTAGCGCGCCTTTGAACGTGGTCAAAGCTTGGTTGGCAGTACGCATGTTACCCTTGACCGCCATGTCCATGCCTACCACGCCGGCGAAATAGGATGCGGCGACGCCCATGAAGAACGCTATTGCCACGCCGACCGCAAGGATGGGTTTATCCGAGTAAACGGGGGTGTACAGCAACCACAGCCCCGCCGTGATCAGCAGCACGAACCAGATCATGGTCTTCGCCTGCCGCTTCAGATAGGCGTATGCACCGTCCTGAATGGCACGCCCGACCTCCTGCATCCTTTCGTTTCCGGGGCTTTGCTTCAGCGTCCACGCGCGCAGCCACAAGCCGAAACCCACCGCCAGTAACGCAAACAGCAGCACTACCCACAGCACCGTGCGTTCAGTAGGGCCGAATGGAGGAAGTTCGATGGCTTCGGCGGCGTGCGCTCGCGAGACGGCAAGCAACGCAAACAGCGTGGACGTCAGCAACATGCCCCTGCTGCGTCCCGCCTGTTTTATAAAATGCATCGCTGCCTCCTGTCCTCCTGTGTTCTCAACGAAGTGAAACCGTGTTCAACAAGGTGAGTTTGCAGATGTGAGAGCAAAACAAACTCACCATGTTATTATATGCCCACTTTTGCCGGATGTCAAGCACACGCAGCAGCGCGCATCCGGGCGTTACTTGTCCTGTAGCGCCGCGACGCCGGGCAACACCTTGCCTTCCAGGAACTCCAGCGATGCGCCGCCACCGGTAGAGATATGCGTCATTTTATCGGCGAAGCCAAGCTGCTCTACCGCCGCGGCGGAATCACCTCCGCCCACGATGGTCACCGCACCGGAATCCGCCAGTGCCTGTGCCATCGCACGGGTACCGACGGCGAACTTGTCGAACTCGAAGATGCCCATCGGCCCGTTCCACACCACAGTTCCGGCGCCTTTCACCGCTTCAGCAAAGCGTTTCTGCGTTTCGGGACCGATATCCACACCTTGCCAATCGGCGGGAATGGCGTCGACCGATACTACCCTGGTTTGCACCGCATCCGGTCCCTTCTCGAACGGATTGCCGTCGGCGACTACCACATCCACCGGCAAAAGGATTTTGTCGCCTGCCTTCGCCAGCATGTCGCGGCAGAAGTCCAGCGACTCGGCATCCAGCAGAGAGAGCCCAATCTCCTTGCCCTGAGCTTTCAGGAAAGTGTACGCCATGCCGCCGCCGATGATAAGCCGGTCCACCTTGCCCATGAGGTTCTCAATGACGGGGATTTTATCTTTTACCTTCGCGCCGCCCAGCACCGCGATGAAGGGGCGTTTCGGGTTTGCCAGCGCGCCTCCCAGGTACTCAATCTCTTTCTGCATTAAATAACCGGCGACGCCGGGCAGGTATTTCGTAACGCCCTCGGTGGATGCGTGGGCGCGGTGTGCTGTGCCAAAGGCGTCGTTCACGTACACCTCTGCCAGCGAGGCGAGCTGCCTGGCGAACTCGGCGTCGTTTTTCTCCTCCTCGGGATGGAAGCGCACGTTCTCCAGCAGCAAGACATCGCCATCTTGCAACGCCTGAACCATCTTCTCCACTTCCGGTCCCACGCAGTCCGGAGCCAGAGGCACCGGCTTGCCCAGCAACTCGCTCAGTCGCTCGGCGACGGGTTTCAGCGTGAACTTCTCCCTGTCTTCCGGTTTGCCTTTCGGACGCCCAAGATGCGAGACGAGAATGGTTCTCGCGCCCCGGTTCATCAGGTACTGGATGGTGGGCAGCGCAGCGCGGATGCGTCGGTCGTCGGTGATTTTGCCCGTTTCATCTTGCGGCACGTTGAAGTCCACGCGCACCAGCACGCGCTTGCCTTTCACGTCGATATCTTCAATGGTCTTCTTGTTCATCATGACACCTCCTGTGGCAGCAATCAACAAGGGCGGGGGTAGCCCGCCCTTGTTACCTGATAACCTACAGACCTTTCTGCACCATATAGTCGATCAGGTCGGCGACACGCACCGAGTACGCCCACTCATTGTCGTACCAAGCAAGCACCTTTGCTAGGTTGCCGCCCAGTACCATCGTGGAGAGGGCGTCCACGATGGACGAGTGTTCATCGCCCCTGAAGTCGCCCGACACCAGAGGCTCATCGCTGACCTTCAAGATGCCCTTCATCGGTCCGTTCGCCGCGGCGCGCATCGCGTCGTTAATCTCGGTTTCGGTGGTTTCTCTGCTCAACAGTACCGCTAGGTCCACCACCGATACCGTCGCGACAGGCACGCGCAGGGCGACGCCATGCATCTTGCCTTTCAGTTCGGGCACTACCAGGTGAATGGCTTTCGCCGCGCCGGTAGAGGTGGGGATGATGTTCATCGCAGCGGCGCGGGCGCGTCGCAGGTCTTTGTGCGCCTGGTCCGCCACACGCTGATCGTTGGTGTAAGCGTGCACGGTGGTCATGAACCCCTTCTCCACGCCGAAGCTATCCTGCAGCACGCGCATCACCGGCGCCAAGCAGTTGGTGGTGCAGGAGGCGTTAGAGACGATATGGTGTTTCGCCGGGTCGTACGTCTCGTGGTTCACGCCCATGACGAGGGTTACATCCTCGTTCTTGGCAGGCGCGGTGATGATGACCTTTTTCACCGTGTCGCGCAGGTGCGCCTTCGCTTTCTCCGCGTCGGTGAACAGTCCGGTGCTCTCCACCACAACTTGCACGCCTAGATCGCCCCAGGGAATGGTGGCAGGGTCTTTGATGGCGAAGCTGCGGATGGCGTTACCGTCAACGTAGATATTCTCGTCGTCTGCCGTCACTTCGTTGGGGAGCGTACCGTAGTTGGTGTCGTACTTCAGCAGGTGAGCGTTGGTACGGGCATCCACAATGTCGTTGATGGCAACCACTTCGATGTCGCTGGGGTATTTTGCGAGAACAGCACGCAGGACCAATCGTCCGATGCGTCCGAAGCCGTTAATTCCGACTTTAACCGCCATGACTCTCCTCCTTCTGGGTTCAAGATTCGCGACGAACCGCCTAGTCCTGTCTCGTAGCGATTCGTACAATCCCTGTTAGATGGTACCAGAGAAATCTCTCTTCGTCAAGATTTCCCTTGACAAGAACGCCGCCTTGTGGCTATAATACAATTGCTATACTCTTTTGAGGTGAAGTGTTGCAACTCAGGTTTCGGCAACATAGCGTGAGCGAACTGCGTCTCATCCGGCGGTGGCGTTGCTGGGGAATGCCTGCGCAACAGGACAGGCACTGGCGTCACCATCGGTTCGGACACGTGATGCGTACCCGATATAGCTAATCGGTCAAGCCCGCTGCCGTGTCCGCAGTGGGCTTTTTCGTTACCTGTGAACAGGAAGGGATCGATGTTGGAGACAGACAGACAGGTTCTGGTATTGAATAATGACTACGAGCCGTTGAACGTGTGCAACGTGCGGCGCGCGCTGGTGCTCGTGCTGCTGGGCAAGGCAGAAGTGCTGCATGCTGACGGCATCCGCCTGCGTACGGTGGACAGGGTGATTCAGGTTCCGTCGGTGGTGAAGCTGCGCTACCACGTCAAGCGTCCTTTGCCAGAGCTCAAGCTCACGCGGCGCACCATCTTCGCCCGCGACGACTATACCTGCCAGTACTGCGGCTACCGGGGTAAAGACCTGACGGTAGACCATGTGATACCGCGTCGTCTTGGCGGTAGCGACGATTGGGAGAACCTAGTGACCTGTTGCCGCAAGTGCAACCTGAAGAAGGGCGACAAACCGCTGCACCAGACGGGGATGACTCTGCTGAGGCAGCCGCGTCGACCGCGTTACGTGCCCTACATCAGCCTCAGCAAGTACATCGAGGGCGCCAAGAATGAGGTGTGGCGCCATTACCTGCCGTTCTTCAGCGACGTTACCCCTTCCCAGGACTGACCTCCGCAAGGGGGTCAGTCCCCCAGTACTTCTTCTGCTAAATCGTCCAGCCCCAGTACGCGAACGGCATCTCCTTGTTTCAACCGTGCATCGTTGGTGAGGAACGCATCGCACCGATGTGTCAGCACGGTCGCTATTTGCAGGGCGTCAGGCGTACGCAACCCGCATCGGGCACGCAGCTCCGCAGCGCGGACGGCCATGGCTCGTCGATTATACCGCATTTCCGCATGACATCCTCCTCTAAAAGCGGTACAATAGAGGTGGTATCACCTTAAGGGGTCAACAATGCTGGTCAAACGCATTATTCCCTGTCTGGACGTGAAAGACGGCAGGGTGGTGAAAGGGGTCAACTTTGTGAACCTGCGCGACGCAGGCGACCCGGTGGAGCTGGGTGCGCTGTATGACGCACAGGGAGCAGACGAGCTGGTGTTTCTGGACATCACCGCCAGCCACGAGCAGCGTGACATCGTGGCAGAGATGGCGGCACGCGTGGCGGAGCAGGTGTTTATTCCCTTCACGGTAGGAGGGGGCATTCGCACCGTGGAAGATTTTCGGCGTATTCTGAAGGCAGGCGCGGACAAAATCAGCATCAATACCGCTGCGGTACAGAACCCCGACCTTATCCGTGAGGCATCGGAGCGGTTTGGCAGCCAGTGTGTGGTGGTGGCGATAGACCCGCGACGCGCGGGAACCAAACTGGATGGCACGCCGTACTGGGAAGTGTACACACATGGTGGACGCAAGCCCACAGGGCTAGATGCTATCGAGTGGGCACAACGGGTAGAGCAACTGGGGGCGGGCGAAATCCTGCTGACCAGCATGGACCGTGACGGCACCCAAATCGGCTATGACATCGAGCTGACGCGGGCGGTGGCGCAATCGGTAAATATCCCCGTTATCGCCTCTGGGGGCGCAGGCAAGCCGGAACACCTGTACGATGCCCTGACAGAAGGATTGGCGGACGCTGCGCTGGTTGCCAGCATCGTGCATGATGGACATTATACTATTGCGGAGCTGAAGCAGTACCTGCACGAACGCAGTGTGCCGGTGAGGTTGACGTAGTGCGCCATGTCCACACAGGTTCTCTCGCCCAACCTGTTGCATCACGACGAGTATCCTGCCCCGCCTCTGGCAGAGCGCGTGTGGGTAGGGGTGAAGCGACACGCCATCTCACTGATGCTGGACGAGCGGGAGGTGTACACGTTCGACCCTGCAGGCAGGCTCTGGATGGCGTACATCGATGGCGTCAACTATAAGCGAGGGCTGGACGGACGAATGGTCTGCAAGTGGGTAACGCCCGATGGCGCCAGACACTTGCGCCGTTTGAGCGAGGACGAGGCGGATAGCATCCTGCGGTGGGCGAACCAGGTGACGGTGCAGGCGCTGGACTTTTTTCCACAAGAAGGCGACCCCGCCTGCAAGCATGCGCTGGAGAAAGCATGTGACTGGGATGTGGAAGCTCACCATCGAGATGCCCAACGCTTCCTGCAGGTGTACAAGCCGGTGAGCATCCTTCCCCCTGACCAGTACCTTGCGCTGGTGCTGCAGGTTACCGAAGGGTGTCATTGGAACCGCTGTATGTTCTGCGACTTCTACCGTGACCGACGATTTGCCATCAAGACGCCTGACCAGCTACGTGAACACATTGCCAGAGTGCAGGAATATTTCGGCGATACCCTGCGCCTGCGCAACCGCATCTTTTTAGCCGATGCGAACGCGCTGGTGGCACCGCAGAAGATGCTAGTTCCCTTGCTGCAGGTGATACGCGAGACGTTTCCCATAGAACCCGACGACCTCTCCCCGGATAACCTGCAGCAGTGGCGAGAGGAGCATCCCGTGCGCTTTCAGGGAATGTACTCCTTCATCGACGCTTTCACGGGTTACCGCAAGAGCGTCAAGGAATTGCGCGAGCTGCAACAGTTGGGGGTGCGCCGGGTGTATATAGGAGTGGAAACCGGCTGTGAGGAACTGCTACGTTTCCTGCGCAAGCCGCAGACGAACGATGAGGTAGTGCAGCTGGTGAATGCGCTCAAAGAGTCAAGCATAGCAATGGGAATCATTATTTTGCTGGGGGCAGGGGGCGACCGCTATGCGCATCGGCACGTCGTGGAGACGACTTCCCTGTTGAACCGTCTGCCCTGGAGCGCAGGGGATATTCTGTACTTCTCGGAGCTGATAGAGCCGTTCGCGGGCGAATACACACGGATGACAAAGGAAGCAGGGATTCGTCCCCTGTCATCCGAACAGATGCGCGCACAGCGACGCGAGATAGAGGCGATGTTGCGCTTGCCACGCGGAGTGCAACGCGCAACATACGACATTCGGGAGTTCGTTTACTAAACACACGGGAAAGGAACCAGAAGGCATGTTTCGTGCTTTACCATCGCTGCGCTTTGTGATACCGGTCGTCCTGCTGATTGCGCTGTGGTTCATCGGCAGCCACCTTTTCACCCGGTGGCAGCTTCAGCGCATTGAGGAACCTCCGCTGCAAAGGTCGCGCGTCATGTTTATCGCTCTGCCCGACGATTTAACGGCGATAGTGGCGAATAAGACCGTGTATGTGTATCGCAAAGGGGATGTGCAGGCGAAGTCTTTCTCGGCGGGTGAGGAGCCGGCTATTCGCCCCGGCGCAAGGGCGATTATTGTGGAGCAACTGCTGGAGCGTGCGCCTATCGTGCTGACCGAAGCGCAGTTTGAACCCGATGCGGAGTTGCGCACCGCTCCCGCTCCACCCCCACTGACGGGTGAGTACGGCATTGTCAAGGTGCGCCTGACCGATGAAGGGCGACGCAGGCTGTGGAAGTTTTCCGCGAAGAACGTGGGGCGCACACTGGTCATCGCCGTTGGAGACCGTTACGTGGCGCGGGTGGAGATAGAGACCCCGCTGAACATTACCGAGTTCGAAATCCAGCCCATCTGGCATGTGGAGAGCGCACGGATGTTGCAAGAGGCGTTGAACACATCGGGTGGACGATAGGAGAAGCCTTTGCTATAATGTGTGCAAGCACAACGGGAGGGGGTGGGTGACATGGCGATCTCCCCGACGGTCAAGCAGCGCGTTCACTATCCAGACTCGGATGGACAGCCAATGGCAGACAATACGGTTCAGTACGAATGCATGGTGACGTTGAAGGGAAACCTGGAACTGTTGTTTGCCGACAACCCGCAGGTGTTCGTTGCGGGCGACCTGCTGTGGTATCCTGTGGAAGGGAGACCGGATATTCGTCAAGCGCCCGATGCAATGGTGGTATTTGGAAGACCGAAAGGGCATCGCGGCTCCTACAAGCAGTGGGAGGAAGAGAACATCCCGCCGCAGGTGGTCTTCGAGATATGGTCGCCGGGCAACCGTTTCTCGCGGATGGAAGAGAAGATGCGCTTCTACGAACGGTATGGGGTAGAAGAGTACTATATTTACTATCCGGATGCCGGTGAGTGGGAAGGTTGGCGGCGCGAAGGGGAGCGTTTCGTTCCCATAGAGCAGATGGACGGCTGGGTGAGCCCTCGTCTTGGGGTTCGCTTCGGTAAGGGTCTGGAGACCGATCTAGGACTGCAGCTGCCAGATGGCAGGCGGATGCTGAGCTTTCTGGAAATAGCACAGATAGCGGAGCGTGCCCAGCATGAAGCGGAAGCCGAACGACAACGGGCGGAGCGTGCCCAGCGTGAAGCGGAAGCCGAACGACAACGGGCAGAGCGTCTGGCGGCGAAGCTGCGCGAACTGGGCATCGACCCTGAGCAGGTGTAACAAACGGCGGAGGTGTGTACCTCCGCCGTCATATCTACTTCGCCTGCGCCTCTGCCGCCCGGCGTTGTGCTTCGGCTAGCGCTTCGCTCATAGTGAAACCAAGTGGTCTGCCCTGTTCCACCTTCGCCTTCGCCGCTTTCAGCGCATCGGCGGCTCCCTCTGGAACGAAGCGGTGCCATGGTGCCCCCTCTTGACTGCCCCACCAGTCCATCCGTTCGCTGTAGCACCAGACGTATTCGTCGCTGGTCAGCAGGGCATAATAGGCGTTATGCTCCAACCATTTTGCCCTTTCTTCGGGCTTCAGGAAGTGACCGATTCGACCCCAGGCGTACTCAAACGGCACCAGACCAAAGTAAAGGTCGGGGTAGAGGGCGTTGCCTGCCTGAACTTGCAGAGTGTATTTGCGCCGATTTTCGGGGGCAATCAACGAGAGGGCGCTCTGTTTGATTATGTGGTACACCCTGAAATACGACTCCGATAGCTGGTAGTAGTAAGCGTTTTCGTTGCCATCAATAATCACCACCTGTTCGTTCGCTGCATCCAGCATCCCGTTGAGAAACGCCGGCAGCAAGCCGTAGTGGTGCTTTGACAAACGCTCCATCCGCTCTTTCGGGTCAGGGATGTCCACGATGTCGGTGAAAAGGCTACACCAGAAAAAGGTCAGGATGCGGATGTTCGGGAACTCCTTTTGTAGTGCTTTCATGAACTTAGCACCACACTCGCGCACCCTTGCCCAGTACTCGGTAAAGGACTTGTTGGACGCATTCGGCAGCTTGGGGTAGTGCCAGACGTTTTCACCGTAGGGTTCGGGGTCAAAACAGATGCCCACACAGCCTCCTGCTCTGGCTACCGCGGCGAGCTGGCGAGCGTTGTATTCGGCGCTACGCCAGTCGCTATCGTTGAACCAGTCCCAGTCCTTTTCCCCCGTTGCCCACATCAGGATGAAGTTTTCGGTGAATCGGCGAAATTCGGTGGCTCGCAGGTTCTTGATGTCTTCCACGAACTCCTGACGGTCGAAGGGTGTCTTGCGGAAGACGTGAGCGGGATATGCTTTCCAGCCGCCCTCGGTCTTGATAACCAGCCCGTCGAAGAAGGGGCACTGGCTTTCCATCCTGGAAATGTTTGCCCGTACAAAGGTAGTCGTTGGCACTCCCCAGCCGTACTGGATGAGCTTCTTGCGGGGACGCTCCCCTTGTGCGAAGGATGTCGTCGCCAGCAGAATCAGCACCATGCTTACCACGAACAGCTTTTGCTCCATAGTCAATCACCTCTGACATCCGAAGTCCCGTGGCACTATCGCCTTTTGACCCTGATATCATAACTCCCTCTCGGTACCATGTCAATTAGTGGATCCGTCCGATCTGACTATCTATATGTAGACGAAGTGTTTTCGCACCCCTGTCACGCTGAACAGGGTAAAGGGGGTCAGCTTGTCTTGAAAGCGAGATTCTTCGCTTCGCCCGGAATAACAGATAAGGTGGAGTGTTTCTGCCAGTGTATATCCTCATTGTAGCCGCAGGCTTTAGCCTGCGCCAGAAAAACGCAACCTAAAGGTTGCGGCTACACAATGGCAGAAAAGGCGTAGCTTGCCCATGTAGCCGCAGGCTTTAGCCTGCGCAGGCTGAAGGCTGCGGTTAATTCTGGCAGATGAAACAGGTTGCATCGAACATAGTTAAGCGGTTAATATATAGTGGATGGAGACGTTATTGTCCGCCATGCCGGTATAATAAGGGCGGAATGATGAGCGAGCCGCAAAAGCAGAGTGCCGAATGGGAGCAAGCGTTGCAAACGCTGGCAGCACAGCGGGCACGGGTGATGGTATTAGGGGCGCGGGATGTAGGCAAGACCACTTTCACCGCGCTGCTGGCGAACCGCCAGCTCGCCCACGGCATCCGCGTGGCTGTGGTGGACGCTGATGTGGGGCAGTCGGAGATTGGGCCGCCTACCACCATCGGCGTGGGGCTGGTGGAAGTGCCGGTGCCCACTTTGCACGCGGTGGTGCCGCTGGCAATCTATTTCGTCGGTTCGAACACGCCGCGTGGCAGGATGCTGGAGACGGTAAACGGCGTGCGCGCGATGGTAGCGAAAGCTCAGGATGCGGGAGCGGAATCGGTCATTGTAGATACTACCGGCTTCGTCAGCGGTGCGGCGGCGCGTCGGCTGAAGTGTGCGAAGGTGGAAGCGGTGCGCCCGCAGTTTGTGGTCGCTATTCAGCGCAAGGACGAGCTGGAGCACCTTCTGCGTCCACTGGAGCGGCGCAAACTGCGTCTTATCCGTCTGCCCGTGCCGGAGACCGTCGTGCTGAAGTCGCCCGAAATGCGCCAGCAACGGCGGGTGATGCGCTTCTTTCGCTACTTTCAAGATGCTCGCCTGCACACGTTCGCGCTGCCTGATGTCGCCTGCGAGGGCACGTGGTTTAACACCGGCACACCGCTCGAGTGGAACGAAATCCACTTCCTGCAGGAGACCCTGCGTTCGCGCGTGTTCTGGGCGGAGCGCACCGCCGAGCATCTCTTTGTCATTACCGACAAGGTGGTAGACGAGCGCGCGCTGGTGATTGTGGAAGAAACTTTCCGCGTCGCGCACGTGACGACGGCAGGGGTGCATCGTTTTGTCAAGCTGCTGCTGGGGCTGCTGAACGCAGAAGGTGAGTGTTTGGCGATAGGCATTCTGGAGCGTATCGATTTTGTCAACCGCACCATCACCGTGCGCACCCCCTTGCGGGACGCCTCCGGTGTGGCTATCCTGCGCTTCGGCGGTTTGAACGTACGCCCTGATGGGAAGGAAATCGGCGTGGTGAAACCCGGTGAGATTTAGAAGCACAAGGTGAAGAAGACATGTTCTCTGCAAGTCTTCATAGTGATGGCTGCACCCTGCTGCATCAGGCGATAGGTACATGGTGTCAGGGCAAAACTGTTCCCTGGCAGGCGATGGACAACACGCAGTGGGAAGTGCTCGTCGGGGAGGCTCGCCTGCACGGGGTATCGGGATTACTGTATCCGCTTCTGCCAGACGACGTTCCTGTGGGGGTTCGGGATACCTTACGCTCTGACTACCAGAACCAGCTGGCAGCCAACATGCTGTATATGCAGAAGCTGGCGCAAATCGTACCTGCGCTGAGGAGCGCGGGTGTGCGGTTCGCGGTAGTGAAGGGCGCCGCTCTACTGGCGACGGTTTACCCAGACATGGGCATGAGGGCGATGAAAGATATCGACCTGCTGGTACACCCCGAGGACGCGAACATCCTGAAGCCTGTGATGCAGCAACTGGGCTGGCAAGAGGAGGACGAAGACATTGCCGGCAAGCAGTTTGGCGAGCGTTACCGCGCGGAAACTTCGTTTACTCGTCAGGAAGGCTCGTTGATGTTTCGGACAGAGGCACACTTGGACATACCGGGTTTTTACCCACACTCCCGGCAGGCAGTCTGGCAGAAAGTGGTCTCCGCCTGCGGAGCGGGGATAGACGAGATGCCGGTACTCAATACTTCGGCACACCTGAATTATCTGTGCACCCACTTTTACTATCATCACTGTGGACTGGGGCTCAAGTGGCTGGTAGATGTGGCGTTACTGGTGTCGCAAATACACTCATGGCACGATGTGGTCGTGGACGCCTATGAGTTCGGCACAACGCGCCCGGTGCATCTTGCCCTGCATGATGCGGCAAAGTACCTTCAGATACCGGTTCCGCAGCACATTGTGGAGACGCTGCGATTCCTGCCCATGCCACTCAGCCTGCGTCTGTTATTTGAGATGTGCAAGCGCCCCTATCTGCACTACCTGGGCATCCGCCTGCTGGACCTTTACCGTGCGCCAAACTGGCACACCCGTTTGGGCTACATCTGGCGCAAGCTGATCGCCCCCCGCTGGCGACGCCTTCCCCGTTGCGAATAGTGGGGCGACGTGCTATACTCTAATACACAGATAGCCTTTTGAAGGGGATTATGTGGCGTGGACCTGCAGACATTCAAGGAACTAGTATATCAGGAGTTCGGTGACCATCTGGAGCATGCAACCCCTGCTAACGTGCGCGAGTTTCTGGACAGACTGCAGATGCAGGAGATGACAAGCAGGCTACCGGGGGAGCGGTTCGAAATCCATGAAACCGGCACCACCTACGAGGAGATTATCAAGGATTTCTTTGCCCGCGTGCTGGAAATGCCTCGTGATGACGCCATTATCCTGCTGTGGACGCTGGCAATAGACCTCGCTTTTGCCGCTGTAGAGCATCAGTACGCAGAGTACTTCGCCTCCCTGTTCAAGGATTTGGACCAGTACTAAGCGGACATGCACAAAAGGTTCAACATTCGTGGTTGCCCCTTCACGCAACGGCGCGACCTGTGCGCGGCTGAAGCCAGCCTGCGCTGGCTCAAGAACCCTGCGAAGGCAGGGTTTCGCTTGCAGGAGAACGGCTTTAGCCGTGAGAGAGTTGGTCGCATAGCTGCGCGTGTAACGAACAGAGCGAAACACGCCTCCTGCCCCCCTTGCACTGCGTGGATACCGCAGGGTACACTCTATGCGTGAAAAACATCAAGTGCGGTCAATTTAACTACTGGGGAGTTTTCGTATGGAACCGCTGGTGACGTTGCCGCTGTTTCCGTTACATGCTGTCTTATTTCCGGGGATGCCATTGCCCCTGCATGTCTTTGAGGAACGCTATCGCCAGATGATGCGTATGGTGCTGGAACAGGACAGGCAGTTTGGCGTGGTGCTTATTCGGGAAGGCAAGGAGGTGGGTGGACCGGCGGTACCCTATCAATGGGGCACGCTTGCCCGCATCACCGCCCTTCAAAACCTGCCCGACGGTAGCATGAACCTCTGGACGGTCGGCGAGCAACGTTTCCGCATCGTGGAAATAATTCAAAATGAGCCGTTTATGGTCGCGAAAGTGCTGCTTTTGCCCGACGTATACGATGGTTGTGAACAGCGCACCCTACCTGTGGTGCATCGCGCTACCGACCGGTTGGAGCAGTACGTACGCCTGCTATTCAGCCCGGAGGGCGGTAAACATTTTGTGGTGGAACTCCCCCACAATCCCCGCATCCTAGCCAACACTATCGGCGCCATCCTCCAAGTTCCCCTAATACAGAAGCAGAAGCTGCTGGAGATAGACGATGTGGTGCAACGTCTGGAGGCGGGGCTGATGTTGCTGGAAGAGGAGATAGATAGACTGCTTCTGAAAGCGGCGGAGAAATCGGTGGCGACGGCGGTTCACCCCTTCCGTCCCGAAGAGAAGGTGGTTTCGCGCAATTAGAGCGGAGGTGCTCACTGATGCTAACCGTGACGCTTATCCCCGGAGATGGCATAGGACCCGAGGTAGTGGAAGCGGCGGTACGCGTGGTGGAGGCGACAGGCGTGCCCGTGCAGTGGGAGCGTTTTGAAGCGGGCACCGAAGTGATGAACAAGTACGGTACACCTCTGCCCGATGAAGTGTTTAACTCCGTATTGAGAACCCGCGTTGCGCTCAAGGGACCCATTACCACCCCGATTGGCACAGGCTACAGCAGTCCGAATGTGATGCTCCGCAAGCGGTTGAACCTGTTCGCCAACGTGCGCCCTGCCAAGAATCTACCGGGTGTTCGCACGCGCTATGAGGATGTGGACCTGGTGGTCATCCGCGAAAACAGCGAGGACCTGTACTCCGGTCTGGAGCACATTGTGGTGCCGGGGGTGGTGGAAAGCCTGAAGGTTATCACCGAGCGTGCCAGCCTGCGAATCGCCCGGTTCGCCTTCGAGTACGCGGTGAAGCACGGGCGCAGGAAAGTGACGGCGGTTCACAAGGCGAACATCATGAAGCTCAGCGACGGGCTGTTTCTCGAGTGTTGCCGGAGGGTGGCCCGAGACTATCCGCAGATTGAATACGAAGAGCTGATTGTGGATAACACCTGTATGCAACTGGTTACGCGCCCTGAACGGTTCGACGTGATGGTCATGGAGAACCTGTACGGCGATATTATTTCCGACCTGTGCGCCGGGCTGGTAGGAGGGTTAGGATTGACGCCCAGCGCAAACGTTGGGGAAGACGGCATCGTGGTGTACGAGGCGGTACACGGCTCCGCCCCCGACATCGCCGGGCGTAACCTCGCCAACCCGATAGCGCTTATCTTCTGCGCAGCGATGATGCTGGATGACCAGGGTCAGCAGGAGGCGGCGGAGCGGGTGCGCCGAGGCGTGTATCGCGTCTTGAGCGAGGGCAAAGTGCTGACCCGCGATCTGGGTGGCACTGCCACCACTACCGAAATCACCGATGCCATCATCGCCGCGATGGAGCAGCCATCCGCTTCGCCTGCTTGAGCGTCCATTTGCTAATCAGGGCGAAGGATCACCTTCCCGCACTTGCCGGTATCGATCAGCTCCATCGCCTTGCCGATTTCCGAAAACCCCATCGCGTGGGTAATCACCGGGCGCACGTCCAGCCTGCCCGAGGTAAGCAGTTCCTGCATCTGCTCCCACGTCTGGTATAGTCGCCGTCCAACGATGCCCTGCACTTCCAGCCCTTTAAATATCACGTCCTCTGCGAAATCCACCGTAATTGGGTCGGCAGGAATGCCCATCAGGGTGACCCTACCACCGGGGCGGGCAATGCGAAATCCCACTTTTACCGCAGCAGCAGCGCCGGACATCTCCAGCACCACGTCGACGCCTTCACCGCTTGTGCGAGTCATCACCGCTTTTTCAACGTCCTCTTTAGCAGGGTCCAGCAACACATCTGCGCCCATCTGCTCTGCCAGCTGCAGGCGGTAAGGGTGTTTTTCCACGGCGAACACCGTGCTGGCATGGCAGGCTCTGGCGATGCCCACGCTAAACAGCCCAAGCGGTCCGCATCCGAGCACCGCCACCGTACGCCCTTCCAGCGGACCCGCCAGCGCAGCGTGTACCGCGTTGCCCAAAGGGTCTTGGATGGCAGCGACCTCTACTGGGATCTGGTGCGGGGTTGGGCGGGCGTTTGCTTCAGGAATAACCACCAGTTCCGCCCATACGCCGTCGGTGTCGATGCCAAGAATGCGCGTGTTACGGCAGACGTGCGCCTGCCCGTGCCGGCACTGATAGCAAGTTCCGCAGACGATGTGCGATTCGCTAGCAACGAAGTCGCCTACTCTGCGTTCCTTGACCCCCTCGCCGATGGCAATCACCTCACCGGCGAACTCATGTCCTAAGATGCGGGGAAGATGGATACGGTGCGCTGCCCAGTGGTCCCAGTGCCAGATGTGCACGTCGGTGCCGCAGATAGACCATGCTCGTGGTTGAACAAGCACATAACCCGGAGGTATTGTGGAGGGGTCGGGTATGTCTATTACCTCGCCGCCGGGTTCGGGGCGTTTTTTGACAATCGCACGCATACGATGCTGCTCCTTTTCACAACGTTCACAGTTTCATTATAAGCCTCATGGAGGAATACTGCAACCCGGTGGCGTTTCGGGCTCTTAAATGTAGACGCAACCTTCAGGTCCTCTGGCGCAGGCTAAAGCCTGCGGCTACAAGCGGTGCGTTGCTCTCGCGCAGTTCTCTGTAGCCGCAACCTTTAGGTTGCGCTCCTCTAAAGCCTGCGGCTACAAGCGGTGTGTTGCTCTCACGCAGTTCTCTGGCGCAGGCTAAAGCCTGCGGCTACAAGCGGTGCGTTGCTCTCACGCAGAGCGAAACCACAATCGTGGCGGATGTCACCATACGCCAGCGTGAACTCTTCACCGTGCTCGGCGTCTGAAAAGAATAGAGACCTGCAAATGGGAGGTGTAAAACATGCACCGACCGATGTTCTGGATATCGGCTGTGCTTCCGGTGCTGGTCGCCCTGACGATGTTGGCGGGGCAAAGCCGACAAACCGCACCTCGTCCGAGGGTGCACAACGTCATCCTCATCGGTTGGGATGGGGCACAACGCGAGCATGTGCGCGAGTGTCTGAAACGTGGAGAACTGCCGAACCTCGCCAAACTGGCTTCTGAAGGCAGACTGGTGGCTATTGACATCCTGCGCACCACCGACACCAAAGCGGGCTGGACGCAGATACTCACCGGCTATGAGCCGGAAAAGACAGGCGTGTTCAGCAACGGGCGTTACCAGCCTATTCCGAAGGGATACACCCTCTTCGAGCGACTGGAGCAGCACTTCGGCGCGGATAACATTGCCACCGTAGCGGTTATCGGCAAGAAGGGAAATGTGGACGCCGATCCACCAGCGAAGGTGTTGGCGGCTCCTATCGAGCAACGGGCACGCGCAGGGCGTGCACAGGCTCAGCAGCGTCTGCGACAGGGGACGATTATCACCGAGAACGGCGTGCGCTACCTGGTGGAACCCGGCAAACCCTTCTACAATGCCCGGCAGGGCATGGACGTGTTCATCAACGGTTTGATACGCGACGACGCGGTGGGCACCAAGGCACTAGAGATGCTGGAGCGTTACAGGGATAAGCGGTTCTTCTTTTTCATCCACTTCGCCGAAGTAGACCACCAGGGGCATCAGTACGGCGAAAACTCGAAGGAGTACAACGACGCGCTCATCTCCGGCGACAGGTGGTTGGGCAGAATCGTGCAGAAGCTGAAGGAGTTGGGACTATATGATAACACCTTGATTTACGTGACCGCCGACCACGGTTTCGATGAGGGGATGAAAACCCATGCCGATGCGCCGTACGTCTTCCTTGCCACCAACGATAAAGGCATTGTGCGCCGGGGTACTCGTGCCGACATCGCGCCCACCATTTTGGAGAGGTTCGGAATAGACCTGAAGCGCATCCAGCCCCCGCTAGATGGGCATCCGCTGACAAAGCCCTATAACCCACCGATATGGTAGCACGCAGGAGCGGTCAGGATGGGGGCACTCACACCGCTCGGCGGGAGCCTTGACCTCTAAGGAACAGGATGTGACGTGCCACTACAGCGACAGCATCCCGTGTCTGCGCAGGGTGAGATGCGCCAGCATATACGAGAGGATAGACTCCGCACCGCCGTTGAGGTTCAAGCCGTGTGGTGTCAGGGCGTCGTGGCAGAAACCGGTTTCGGGCTCGTATACCTTTAACCCGTGGTCGTTTCTGCCCAGATACCACTCGTAGGCGATCACCGCCTTCTCGCGATAGAACGGCTCCTGTGAAAGCAGGTAAGCGGTGGTACAGGCTTCTACCATCGCGCCCGCATCCACCGGTTGCTGGTCCCAGCGGGCAGGCGTGCCTCCTTTCACCAGCCAGCCGTGGTTGCCGATGGGGCGGAAGTGTCCATCACTGAAGGTATGCCCGATGAGCCAGCGCAAGGTGGTGTGCGCAACCTCAATCCCTTCCGCATGATGCAGGCGATGTGCCGCCACGAATAGCGACTGTGGCAGCCTTGCGTTTTCGTAGGTCACTACCGGCTCGAACCAGTGCCATTCGCGGTCGCTGTAATGCCGGTATCCCGCCAGTAGTTTGCTCAATACATGGCGCATCAGGTCAACATTCTCGGTTTCCAGCGCCGCGAACGCCAGCGCACGAGGCGAGTGCACCTCCATCATCGCGCGCTCCATGCGCTGTATCATGTTGCGAGCAACGTGGTCCGACGGGTGGTGTTTTACCCAGATGTACAGCGCCCAGAGTGTGCGCCCCAGCGCGTCGTCACTGCCGACAGATTCCAGCCACCTGCCTTGTGCGGAGCGGATGTTGCGTACCCTGCCGCCGGGCAGGAGTGCGCTGCGAAGATAACGCATGCAACGGTCACACAAAGCGGCGTGCAGAGCGGGGGGCATCTCTCCCTTCGCCAGCGTTGCTACGATGAGCGCACGCGCCTGGTCATCTATCGAATAACCGTGCTCGGGTGCGGGAGTGCGCAGATTCGCGTGCTGCCACACCCCCAGCGGACCGAGCATCGTGTGCAGATAGTCAAACCGCATCGGGCAACCGCTCCGGCGTGGTTGTGGATTGAGCGGTCTCACCACCCGGCGCGAACGCTGGCGACAGGTAGTGCCCTGCATAGTGCACGTCCGTTGCATGGTCGGCAAGCGCTGTTCGTAGAAGGCACTGGCTAAACTGCGCCCCCACTGCAGGCCACGTCATGTGCCGGCTGTAATGGTATGCCCGATAGCGCAATTGCTCGCGGTAACCATCGTCGCTGAGCAGCTTGTTCAGCGTGCTGGCGATAGATTGCGGGCTGCGGAACGGCACCAGCTCGCCCCTGCCATCCGCGAGCAGCTCCTGCGCGTACAGGTAGGGCGTAGATACCACCGCGCACCCGCACGCCAGCGCGTAGGTCAGCGTGCCGCTGGAAATCTGCCCCGGATTAGGGTAGGGTGTGATGTATATATCGGTGGCGGCGAGATAACGCAACAGCGCCTCCTGCGTCAGATAGCTGTTGACAAAGCGCACGTTGTTTTGTAGTCCCAGCCGTTCCACCAGCGCGAGCAGTGACTCTCGGTAGCTCTCGCCTTCGTAAGCCCGTACATTGGGGTGAGTTTGACCAAGAACCAGATACAGCGCGTCCTGGTGTCGCGGCACCACCTCTTGCATGGCAACGATAACATCCTCGATGCCCTTGCCCCGGCTAATCAACCCAAAGGTGGAAAGCACTTTCTTGCCCTGTAAACCCAGTTTGCTTTTGGCGATGTCGGTGCTGGTAAAGGGGACATCGGGTGCGCCATGGGGGATCATGTGCACGTGATGGGTGGGCACGTGATACACCTGTTTGAGCAACCGTATCGCCGTGTGCGACATCACCATCACGCCCTGTGCGTGGGTAACCAGCTCGCGCAGGATGCGCTTCATGATGTCGCGCGGTTGGGGGTCTACGGTGTGCAGCGTGACAAACAAGGGTACCCGCAGCGTGCGCACAAAGCGCAACACCTCTTCACCCATCTCCCCCCCAAACAAGCCGTACTCATGCTGCAGGCTAACGGCAGCAGGCTGGAGTCTGTTCAGAAACTGCGCAGCTTGCTCATAGTCCTGCGCATGGTGCCTGCGAATTCGCCATATCACTCGCTGGTTGGCATAGTCTACCTCGCCCTTATCGATAGCGACAACCAGCGCTCTCCACCCATAGAGTTCCGCTGCATTGGCTAAATCCTGGGTGAAGGTGGCAATCCCGCATTGCACAGGTGGATAGGTGCTCACGAACGCGACCGTACGTCCTTGCGTTAAACGGCTCATTACCTCACCTCCTTTCAAAGTAATGAGTCGCTCCCGCCGGAGCGTATGCGACGTCCGTGACGACCAAATGGCAACGAGAAGCGGATATCACAGACGGGTAACAGCAGTTAGCATTATACCAGAGGACATGCGGGTTTTGCAAGATTCTGCCAGAGCAGACACGAAAAAAGCCCCTCTTCTCAAAGAGGGGCTTGGGAGGTTACCGTCCCGCGGAGGGAGCGGTTTGCACAGGACCGGAGACCACCCCTCCGGGCATTGGGCGTCCTTGCTGGCTGGGGGGTAAGGGGACTTCGATAATAGACAGGCTCACCGGCGCGTTGGCGATGGCACGTTGCATCCCCCGGAAGAGCGAGCCCAGATAGAAGTCTTCCAGCGCGCGCTCGGCGGGAATGTGTACCACCACCCCGATTTGCAGCAACTCGGGCGGGGGAGCACAGAAACCCTCTGGCACGAAAGTGCCCTTACCGTGTTCGCGATACAGCCATCCTTCCTTCACCAGTTCCATCAGCGCTTTGTTCATCGTCATCTGGCTGATACGCAGCTCCGCCGCTAGGTCGCGCTCGCCGGGGATACGTTCGCCCGCACGATACTTACCAGAGCGAATGCGCTGTTGGATAATCAGCTTCGCCTGAACGTAGCGCGGAAGCGGGTTGTTTTTGTCGACGACCTGAGTACTCATGCTTTGATTACCAGTGTTATAGTTTACTGTAACACCAGTATTATATATCACCATGTCGTAGTCGTGCCCGATAATCACGCCGTTGGGCTTGACTTTGCGATACCAGATCGGCGGGAGTGTACAGCATGTTGAGGTCTATACCGGTGTTGGCAGTCATATGAGCCCTCCTGAGAATCTGGTACCATTATCGGTGAAGAGGGATAAAGTGCGAAGTGAGGGGAAGCAGCTTTGGCGTTAAGCAGCAGGCGTATCAGGCTAATCATTCGTGGGGCAGTGCAGGGTGTCGGCTTCCGACCGTTTGTCTACCGCCTGGCGAGCGAGCTCGGCTTGACGGGCTGGGTGCTGAACTCCGCGCAGGGGGTGTTCATCGAAGTGGAGGGTGCAGCGGAAACCCTTCAGCAGTTCGTCCAGCGGGTCGAGACGGACAAACCGCCTCGCGCCTTCATCCAGAGTCTGGAACAGACCGTTTTAGACCCTGTGGGCTACACCGCCTTCGAAATCCGCCACAGCGAGGAGAGCGGCGAGAAGAGCGTGCTCATCCTGCCCGACATCGCCACCTGCCCCGACTGCCTGCGCGAGGTGTTTGACCCCGCCGACCGCCGATACCTCTACCCCTTCACCAACTGCACCAACTGCGGACCGCGCTACAGCATCATCGAGTCGCTGCCCTACGACCGCCCAAACACCACCATGAAGGCGTTTGCCATGTGCCCGAAATGCCGCGAGGAGTACGAGAACCCGTTAGACCGCCGCTTCCACGCCCAGCCCAACGCCTGCCCCGAATGCGGACCGCATCTGGAGCTGTGGGATGGGGAAGGCGTCTGCCTGGCGAAGCACCACGACGCGCTATTTCGTGCAGCAGAGGCGATTCGCGAGGGGCATATCGTGGCGGTGAAGGGACTGGGCGGTTTCCATCTCGTGGTGGATGCCTGCCATGACGCCGCCGTCCGTCGTCTGCGCGAGCGCAAGCGGCGCGAGGAGAAGCCCTTCGCGCTGATGTACCCCTCGCTGCAGATGGTAAAAGCGCATTGTGTGGTGGATGAGGCGGAGGAGCGCGTGCTGCGCTCGCCCGAATCGCCCATTGTGCTGCTACGCAGGAAGGAGGCGGACTCGGTTGCCCCATCCGTCGCCCCAAATAACCCCTACCTGGGCGTGATGTTACCGTACACTCCCCTGCACCACCTGCTGCTGCGCGAGCTGGGCTTCCCTATCGTCGCCACGAGCGGCAACCTGTCGGATGAGCCCATCTGCACGGACGAACACGAAGCGCTGCATCGCCTTGCCGGCATCGCCGACCTGTTTCTGGTGCACAACCGCCCTATCGCGCGCCATGTGGACGATTCGGTGGTGCGAGTGCTGCTGGGGCGCGAGCTCGTGCTTCGGCGGGCGCGCGGTTACGCCCCCCTGCCCGTGCTGGTGAAAGAGCCTCTTCCGCCTCTGCTGGCAGTGGGAGCGCACCTGAAGAACACCATCGCCCTGAGCGTGGGCAGGCAGGTATTCCTCAGCCAGCATATCGGTGACCTGGAGACACCGCAAGCGTTGCAGGCGTTCCGTCACGTGATAGCGGACGTTAAGGAGCTGTGGGGTCATCAACCGCAGGCGGTGGCGTGCGACATGCATCCCGATTACCTCTCCACGCAAGCGGCGCACGGGATGGGCTTGCCGGTGCGCCCGGTGCAGCATCACGTAGCGCACATCCTGTCGTGCATGGCGGAGAACGAGGTGGAGCCTCCCCTGTTGGGCGTCTCGTGGGACGGCACGGGCTACGGCACAGACGGCACGATATGGGGTGGCGAGTTCCTCATCATCCGCGAGCAGGGCTGGGAGCGGTTCGCCCACTTGCGTCCCTTCCGCCTGCCCGGGGGCGACCGTGCCATCAAGGAGCCGCGTCGTTGCGCGCTGGGCGTGCTGTACGAGATGCTCGGTGACGATGCCTTTGAGCTGCTAGAACAGGTGTTCACCGAGGGTGAGCGCCGCCTGCTGCGGCAATCGCTTCGGCAAGGGGTCAACGCGCCTATCACCACCAGCGCGGGCAGGCTTTTCGACGCGGTGGCTTCACTGACAGGTCTGCGACAGGTGGTGAACTTCGAGGGGCAGGCGGCGATGGAACTGGAGTTCCTCACGCACGATGTACATACCGACGAGACCTACCCTTTCTCCCTCTGTGAGGGGACACCACCCCATATGCTGGACTGGTCGCCAACCATACAGGCGGTGCTACAAGACATACAGGAGGGAGTATCTCCCTCTCTCATTGCCGCGCGCTTTCACAACACGCTGGTGGAGATGATGGTGGTTGTGGCGCGGGCGGCGGGCATCGACCGGGTGGCTCTGAGCGGCGGCTGTTTCCAAAACGCCTACCTGACTGGGCGAGCGGTGCGTCGGCTGGGCGAAGAGGGTTTTCGCCCCTACTGGCATCAGCGCGTGCCCCCCAACGACGGTGGAATTGCGCTGGGGCAGATGGTGGGTGCGGCGAGAGGTTGACTCCCCGTCCCGAATCGTGGTAAAATGCACGAGCGTTACAACGCCCGCAAAAGGACGGGCGGTACATTGACAACCTGCGTCCCGACGGCACCGAAAAAGCCCCAACCCATTGGGGTGCCCGAAAGGAGGTACCGACGTGCACTTGCGTCATGCGCACGGCAGAACGCTCCTCGCGTCTCTGCTGATAGCTGCAACCCTGTGTGCGTTCGTGACCGCAGACGCAGGGCGCCGATACACGGTGTCCTTGCGTGAAGGTGGCACGGTGCGTACATTGGACACACAAGCCGCAACCGTCGCAGAACTCTTGCGCGAAGCGGAGATACGCCTGGAGAAGTTGGACCGCGTCCAACCGCCTCCGGCAACGCCTCTGAGCGACCACATGGAAGTGGTGGTCACCCGGGTGCGCCAGCAAGTGGTTACCGAAGAGCAGACGATTCCTGCACCCGTCAAGCGCTTCGCCGACCCCGACCTGCGGGCAGGGGTGAAGCGTGTGGTACAGGAAGGGCAGGACGGCAAAAAGCGCGTCCAGTGGCTCATCACTTCCGAGGACGGTCAAGAGGTGTCCCGAAAGGTGTTAGCGTCCACAGTAATCTCGCAACCCAGACCGCGCATCGAGCGGTACGGGGCGGGCGGCTCGCTGCCCGCGCGAGGTTTCTTCAGCGGACGGCGTGTGCTTACCATGATCGCTACGGGCTACGCACCTTATGCCTGTGGCGGCAGCCGGACGGGACGCACCGCAACGGGGATTAAGGCGGGCTACGGAACCGTTGCCGTAGACCCTCGCTACATCCCGCTTGGCACGCGCCTGTATATCGAAGGATATGGCTATGCGATTGCAGCCGATACCGGCAGAGCCATTCAAGGCAATCGCATCGACCTTGGGCACGACACGTATCACCAAGCGAAGCGAGTTGGCGTGCGCAAGGTCAAAGTGTATATACTGGACTAACACCTGAACGTGGGCGGAGCCGTTGTGCTCCGCCTTTTCCATTCCCCTACTCGTGGAGGGCGCCACGTGAAGCTCACTTCGCCGTCGCAGATATGTTTGCTACTCCTGCGGTTCGGGCTGGTTCCCGACCGCAGCAAGGGACAACATTTTCTCGGTGACCACAACATTTTAGAAAAAATCCTGCAAGCTGCCGACCTCTCTCCCGACGAGGGCGCCATGGAAATCGGCAGCGGTATCGGCACGCTCACCCGCGCGCTGGCGGAACGCGCGAAGCAGGTGCTCACCTTCGAGGTGGACGCCAAACTGATTCCCGTTATCCAGCACAATCTGCAAGGTTTTCAGAACGTGCGCCTGATACACGGCGACTTCCTGCGCCAGAACCTGCCCGAGCTGATACGCGACACATTCGGCGACAGCCCCTTCAAGGTGGTGGCGAACATCCCCTACAGCATCACCAGCCCGATTCTGGACAGGCTCTTCGGTGCTGCCAGCGGCTGGACGAGAGCCGTGTTGATGATGCAACGCGAGGTCGCCGAACGCCTGATCGCCCAGCCGGGCACACCGGAATACAGCGCCATCAGCGTCTTCGCCCAGTATCATTCCAGAGTGGAAATCGTACAGAGGGTGTCACGCACCGTGTTCTACCCTCCGCCAGAGGTAGACAGCGCGATGGTGCGATTCACTCCCCTGCCCAAACCGCTTCTCCACGACGAGGAAAAAAAGCTCTTTCGCGTGGTGCGTGCCGCCTTCGGGCAGAGGCGCAAGACCCTTCTCAATGCCCTCAGTGGCGGACTGGGGTTGCCGCGTGAGCGGGTGGAGAGCGCATTGCGAGAAACGAACATAAACCCTCAGCGGCGCGGAGAGACGCTTTCACTGGAAGAGTTCATTGCGCTGTCGGGAGCATTGCTGACTACCCCCACGACTACAGAAGGATAGCCCATCTCCGGTAACGAACAAGATTCTGTGTGACATGCGACGATCTCTAACACGGAGGATTTGGGATGAGCGATTTGCACCTGCTTAACCTCGGTCTGGGCAGCCTTCCATTGCTGTCCAGCGCCGAAACGCGCTCTATCTCCGCTGAAAACCCAACGGGCGAGCGTGGGGGCGGCGCCAAAGCGGAACCTGACGAGCGCAACGCCGCCTCGATGCTGGGCAAAGGCTGGAAAGTGCGCCCCTGCATTACACTGGAACCCGGAACCACCACTACGCTGGCGGATATTCAGGGTGCGGGCATCATCCAGCACATCTGGATTACCGTCGACGTGAAAGCGTATCGCGACACGATACTGCGCATGTACTGGGATGACGAAAGCACGCCATCGGTGGAAGTGCCTTTGGGGGACTTCTTCTGCAACGGACACGGGTTGCGCTACAACGTGGTCTCTATCCCTGTTGCTGTCAACCCATCGGGCGGTTTCAACTGCTACCTGCCGATGCCCTTCCGCAAGCGGGCGAGAATCACTATCGAGAACCAGCGGTGGGAGCCGATTCACGGCTTCTTTTACCAGATTACCTACGCGCTGACCGACATTCCGGACAACGCCGCCACCCTGCACGCGCAGTGGCGACGCTCCATGACCTCGCGCGAGTACCCCGAACACGTTATCCTGGACGGCGTGAAGGGGCAGGGACACTACGTTGGCACGTTTCTGGCGTGGACACAACTCTCCAATGGATGGTGGGGTGAAGGTGAAATCAAGTTCTACCTGGACGGCGATACCGAGTATCCCACCATCTGCGGAACCGGAACGGAAGATTACTTCTGTGGGGCATGGGGCTTCGGTGAAACCTTCAACGCGCCCTTCACCGGCTATCCCCTGTGGCGACAAGAGCCCGGCGAAGTGCCCCGACACGGCTTGTATCGGTGGCATATCTACGACCCCATCCGCTTCAAGCAGAGCCTGAAGGTGACGATTCAGGCACTGGGCTGGTGGCCCAACGGCAAGTTCCAGCCGCTTACCGACGACATCGCCTCGGTGGCGTACTGGTATCAGGCGGAGCCACACGCGCCGTTCCCCGCAATGCCCCCGATTCATGAGCGGTGGTCGAGGTAGACGGTTATCCCCTGCCCCCTTCTCCTTGCAGGAGAAGGGGGCGCAGCTGCTTTAATCAGTAAGGTTTACCATCTGCCTGCAATAATAGAGGGCACTGACTACACGGATACTCTGCAACGCCTGCGACGCGCCACCGTCGTTGTCCCTGCAAAACCTTCATCCACCACTTTCCGCTAATAGTTCACCATACCTGATTATTCAGATGCAGACATGGCGGTTGTACGTTTCCACCATGCTGAACCCCACGCTTGAAATCAGGGGCTATGTCTATGCCATTGTAAGCGGGGATAAACCACCATTGCCCCCCTAATCTCCCTCCTACCCATACAGTAAATACCGCGCCCTCCTCCTGCGGAACGCCGACGCCTGACGCTGCATCATCGCCCACACCTCATCTGGGTCGGCGCCCTGCACAATCATCTCGTACGCTTTGCCGTCGGTCAGCAGCGTCATGAGCCTCTCATGCTCCCACTCGCGCGGGTGCAGCCGACGCAGGGCACAGGCTATCTCCACCCCCAAGCGCACAGGCTGGAACCGCTTGCGGTCTACCACTGTAAAGCGCAAGCCGTGACATACCTCACCGGCAAACTTGCTGGCGTTCGGTGTGAATTGCAAGGGCGTGCAGGCGAAGCCGGGCAGGTTGCGCTTCAACAGGTGCTGAGCCAGCGCATCGGCGTTTAGCCAGGGCGATCCGAACAGCTCAAAAGGCGCGTCGGTGCCCCTGCCCACCGAGACGTTGGTGAACTCCAGCATTCCCACACCCGGGTATAGCGTCGCTGCCGTGAGGCTCCGCATGTTGGGCGAGGGGTTCACCCAGCGCAAGCCCGTCTGGTCATACCACATCTCGCGCCTCCAGGCTGAACAGGGTATCACCTGCAGGTCGCATCGGGGGGCGCGTTCCGCCTGAAACAGCTTCGCCAGCTCCCCGACCGTCATGCCGTGACGCAGGGGGATGGAATGATACGCCACGAACGAACGCTTGTCGGGGTCGGTTAGGCTACCCTCTACCGCCACCCCGTTGATGGGGTTCACCCGGTCCAGCACCACCATCCGCACCCCATATTGCGCCGCCGCCTCCATTGCCAGCCCCATCGTGGAGATGTATGTGTAGAATCGGCAGCCGATGTCCTGAATATCGAACACTAGCGCGTCTACCCCACGCAACATGTCGGCAGTCGGCGCTTTATGCTCCCCGTACAGGCTGTAGACAGGCAGTCCCGTCTCGGGATGGCGGGTGTCTTTCACCGGCTCGTCCACGATGCCGGCGAACCCATGCTCAGGGCTGAACAGCGCAGCCACCTTAACGCCCGCATCCAGCAAAACACGCCAGGTGGGTTTGCCGTCGCGCGTCAAGCCGGTGTGGTTGGTAATCACCCCTGTTCGCAGCCCTCTCAGTGGCTGACACCCCTGTTGTAGCAAGACATCGATGCCGTTTTGAACCTGTGCAGACATGAGATACCTCTCACAAAACGCTCAGTGAATGTGCGTCAAGATTTCAACGTAGCAGACACACCCAGCTCAAGCTGTTCCCCTGCAAACGAAAGTCTGGCTCCGCCAGATTACCAGCCAACGCAAGCTGGCTTCGTTTGAGAGGGGCGCGGATTCAGCCGCAGACACAATGCACGATACGCAGCTTGCGCCAGATACATTTAGACACGCGCTACTAAACACACCGCACTTTTCTTCGCCTGAGACCTTGTAAACCCTTCTTGATAGCCATCTGACTGCTTATTCGGATTGCGCAACACCCCGAAGTCCAACCTTTTTTCGTGGGTATCCCCGCGCTGGTTAAGCCACGGATCTCCCTGTCCTGCAACCCCTCGCTCTTCTGGCACATCACCCCAGAGGTATGCTATCATTGTTCTGGGTTCAACACCGAGCAGAAAGGAGCAAACGATGAAGTCCGCCACCAAATACCTGTGGTTCAACACCGCCAAACGGCGCGAATACATCAACATCACCGACGAGGTGGAACAGTTTGTGCGCGAGAGCGGCATTCAGGAAGGCTTCGTGCTGGTGAGCGCGATGCACATTACCGCCGGGGTGTACGTCAACGACGCCGAGAGCGGGCTGATTGCCGACATCGATGAGTGGCTGGAGAAGCTCGCCCCCTTCCGTCCGGACTATCGCCACCATCGCACCGGCGAAGATAACGGCGACGCCCACCTCAAGAGCCTACTGGTGCACCATGAGGTCATCGTGCCCATTACCAACGGCAAACTAGACCTCGGTCCGTGGCAGCAGATATACTACGCCGAGTTTGACGGGCAGCGGCGAAAACGAGTAATATTAAAGGCGATAGGAGAATAAGAGCCAGGCTCTACCCTGGAGGGGCAGTCTGCCCCGCCGCAGGCAAGAGAGGCTTGCCTGTATCGGGTAGCCGAGGGGCTATCAGCCAAACGATGGGGTGGGAGGGAAAAAGATGCATCGCAACCTGTGCACCGTGTTCGCGGAACAGGCGGACAGACAACCGCAGCACGTCGCCCTCGTGCGCATCCTGAATGGCAAAACGGTTCCCCTGACATACGGCGAGTATCTGCAGCGTGTCATCCACTTGGGCGCAGGGCTGCAGGCAACGGGAGTCTCCTTTGGCGACCGCGTGCTGCTGCTCTCCGAGAACCGTCCCGAATGGGCAATCGCCGATTACGCCCTGCTCTCGCTGGGAGCGATTGTCGTGCCTGTCTATTCTTCACTGCCCGCCAACCAGATAGAGTATCTGGCGCGAGATAGTGGCGCACGGGTGATACTGGTCTCCGATGAAAGGCAGTACCGCAAAGCGGTAGAGGTGAGCAAAGCGGTGCCCCAGCTGGAGACCATTGTGGTCATGGACCCGCCCGCCGAACTCGCCGACAACGCGGTCAGCTTCGCCGACATCGAGCGACGTGGTGCAGAGGTTCCTGACGCTGAACGGCGATTCCGTGAGCGTATCACGCAGATACCACCCGACCACGTTGCCACCTTTATCTATACCAGCGGCACCACCGGCGAGCCGAAGGGCGCGATGCTCACCCACCACAACCTGCTTTCCAATGTGGATGCCTGCCTGCAAATCATCGACGCCGGAGCGGACGACGTGTTCCTCTCTTTCCTACCCCTCAGCCATGTTTTCGAGCGGATGGGAGGGCATTTCACCGCCGTCGCCTGCGGCGCGACCGTCTATTACTGCGAAACGCTGTTTACCATCGCCCGCGACATGCAAATCGCCCAACCAACGGTGATGCTGGCAGTGCCTCGCCTCTTCGACAGCATCCGCGACCGCATCATGGAGAACGTCACCAAACAGCCCCCGTTCCGCCGACGTATCTTCCACTGGGCGTTCCGAAACGCCTCCAAAGCGGCGCAGGCAGTGCGCGGCGAACGACGCTGGACACCCTGGCTGCGCCTCAAGTACCGCCTGGCAGACCACCTGGTGCTGCACAGGGTGCGTGAGCTGACCGGCGGACGCCTGCGCTTCTTCATATCGGGCGGCGCGGCACTGGGCAAACACAACGCCGAGTTCTTCCACGCCTTCGGCATCCTGATACTGGAAGGCTATGGGCTCACCGAAACTTCCCCAGTGGTCGCCGTAAACCGCCCCAACGACTACCGCTTCGGCACGGTGGGTAAACCCATCCCAGGCGTAGAGGTGCGCATCGCCGAAGACGGAGAGATACTGGTTCGCGGACCAAATATCATGCTGGGCTACTACAACAAACCTGCCGAGACCGCAGAAGCGATTGACCCCGATGGCTGGTTTCACACCGGCGACCTAGGCTCGCTGGATGCCGAAGGCTTCCTGCGCATCACCGGACGCAAGAAGGACATCATTGTGCTTGCGAACGGCAAAAACGTTGCTCCTGTGCCTATCGAGGAACAACTGAAAACCAGCCCCTACATCTCCGAAGCGGTGCTGTTCGGCGACGAGCAGGATGTGATCACCGCCCTTATCGTGCCCAACTTCGAGAGAACGCGCGAATGGGCGAAGATGCAGGGCTTGCTGGTGCAGGGTGACGCTGAGCTGGTGGCTCTGCCCGAAGTGAAGCAGCTCATTAAGCGAGAGATCGACCGCCTGACCTCCCACCTAGCCGAGTTCGAGAAGGTGCGTCGGTTCACCCTGCTCGACCATCCCTTCAGCATCGAGACGGGCGAGCTCACCCCCACGCTGAAGGTGCGCCGACATTTCATCAAACAGCGCTACGCGAAGGAGCTGGAGGCGATGCGGCGATGACCCGCAGGGCGCGTGGCAAAAGGTGAACGTCCATTGGCGTTTCGCCCACCAGCTCCCCATCGCACTGAACATACTGGGGCGAGAAGGCTTCCACGCGCACCGACCGGGCGCGAGCGAAGCGGAGATGGGGACAATCCCCAGCTCTGCCCCAAAGAACATCCCATAGCACGCGCCATATCTTCCTCTGCCAGCGTGTATCAGCGGGAAACCACACGAGGTCTAGTTCGCCGTCGTCAGTGCGGGCAGAGGGGGCAATCACCGTAAACCATCCGTAGCGCGAGGTGTTGGACACCACCAGCAGCACCGCCTCTACCTCTCGCGTCTCCGCCCCAACGCTCACCCGGTAGCGAGTCGGTTGGTAACCCCTCAGTTCGCGCAAGCCTGTCCAGATGAAGGCAAACACACCCCACCGCTTTTTTAGCCCCTCCGGAACACGAGGCAGCACATACGCATCGAAACCCGTGCTTGCCATCAGCGCGAAGGGACGGTCGTTGACTACGCCCACGTCCATCTGCCGAACCTCTCCCGCCTGTAACGCCTGCAGGCATCCCCATAACGCCCTTCGTCCCAACGGGTAGCCCAGCTCCCGTGCCAACACATTGCTCGTGCCAAGGGGTAACAACGCCAGCGCGGTTGGGCTGTGTGCCAGTGCGGGCAGCACCGCGTGTACACTACCGTCTCCTCCAGCCACGACCAGCACTTCACCCCCGCTCAGGCAAAACTGTGTGGCGTGTAACAGGGCATCCTCGGCAGACGGAGCCATCACCACCCGACAGGGCACGCCAAGGGAAGCAACCACTTTCTGCCAGTCGATATGCGCTGCCCTTCCCCCACCCGCCTGCGGGTTGACGAGGAAGAGTATCTGTGGAGAGGTTATCCTTGGTACTCTGCCGCACGTCATTATTTGAGCATAAGCAAATTGTTTCCGATTGCCCGCTATTCTGCAGACGCAACCTCCCGGTTGCGCTGCCTTTGCGCAGGCTAAAGCTCGCAGCTACACGGTGATTGGACAGTGTATCTTATATAGCACGCTTTACCGCATGCGTCAAGGCAGGAGACAAAGCCACCATCCAGCAAATCGTACTTACTCACAACATAAGAGCAGGTTGCGTGCCTTTGGCGCAGGCTAAAGCCTGCGGCTACAAGGATGATTCATAAGAGCAGGACGATGCGACTCGTACTTCACCACACCTGATTATTTGGATACCAGCGGAGCAGGTTGCGTGCCTTTGGCGCAGGCTACGGGGATGATTCATAAGAGCAGGCGACGATGCGACTCGTACTTCGCCACACGTGATTATTTGGATACCAGCGGAGCAGGTTGCGTGCCTTTGGCGCAGGCTAAAGCCTGCGGCTACGGGGATGATTCATATTGCCATGACGCTTCCGATGCCCTGTCATTCTGAGCGAGGCGAACAATCTC
>CALJAP010000004.1 GCA_938027655.1 uncultured bacterium
CATCCCTCTTTGTGCTATAATGGAGGCGAGGTGATGCAACATGGCACAGCAGGTGCGGATGTGAGAGGGGGTAGAACCACTTGACCGACCGACTGCAATTGCTCGTGCGGGACCTCCCGCCCGAAGCACAACAGGAAGCACTCGACTTCATCGAGTTTCTGCATACGAAGTACACTCGCAGACCTGTTCGACCCTTCCGCTTCGACTGGGAAGGTGCTTTGGCTCATCTGCGGGAGGAGTGCGATTCTGTGCAGTTACAGCATGAGACACTTCACCTGTGGGGGCAGTGATGTATCTCTTGGATACCAACCTACTCTTGGAGATACTGCTGGCGCAGGAGAGAGCCCAGGAGGTAAAGGAGTTTCTTCGCGAGGCTCACCGAGACCGGCTTTTTCTGAGCGACTTCTCGTTGTATTCCATCGGAATCCAGGCTGTTCGGCGCGGGGTGCCTGAGGCTTTTGTGAAGATGGTGGACGACTTGATCCTTCAGGGAGGTGTTTGCATTGCACAACTCTCTCCAAGTGACATGCAGCGGCTGGTGGAGGTCGCTCAACAGTTCGGTCTCGATTTCGACGATGCTTACCAATATGTGCTTGCGTCCCAAAGGGATTTTCACATCGTAAGCTTCGATGCCGACTTCGACAGGACCGATCGAGGGCGCAAGACCCCTCTACAAATATTGAATGAGATGACGCGGTGAGAGCGAGGTGATGCAACATGGCACAGCAGGTACTGATACAGTCCGAACGCCCGTTACCTGCAGGTAAAATCAGCTACGAGCAGTTCCTCGAGTGGTTGGATGAAGATACCTGGGCAGAGTGGGTAGATGGTGAGGTCGAACTGATAAGCCCTGTTTCGCTACAGCATAGCGACGTTCTGGCGTTCCTGATGTCCATCCTTAGGGTGTACGTCAGCGCGAAAGAGCTAGGAATTGTTTTGACCGAACCTTTCCAGATGAAGACGGGAGCTGACCTGCCCGGTCGCTCGCCCGATATTCTGTTTGTGAGTGCCGCCCGCAGGGGTCTGCTTCGGCGCACCTACCTGGACGGACCAGCTGACCTGGTGGTGGAAATCGTCAGCCCGGAAAGCGAACAGCGCGACCGCGTGCACAAGTTCGCCGAATACGAGCGGGGCGGTGTGCGTGAATACTGGCTCATCGACCCCGAAAAAAGGCTGGCAGAGTTCTATGCACTGAACGAAGAGGGAAAGTATGTGCTGCAGATGGGAGGCGAGCGGGGAGAGTATCGCAGTACGGTACTGGAGGGTTTTTGGATGAGCATCGAATGGCTATGGGATTTGCCTCCTGAGATGCAGGTGGTGAGAGAGTGGGGGCTGGTGTAGCGAGGTATCATCATGCCCGAGTACGACATCAGCCGCGCTTTCGAGATTATTGCCGAGCGCAAAATCACCGAGGCGATGGAAGAGGGGAAGTTTGACGACCTTCCGGGCAAAGGACAACCTCTGGAGATAGACCCCCAGTGGCTGGTTCCGCCTCACCTTCGCATCGCCGCGACGATTCTGCACAACGCGGAAATCCTGCCTGAGTGGGCGCAGACCGACCGTGAAATCGTGATGGCTCGCGAGGCGATTGCCATCCTGCGTCGGCGGGTGGAGATGGAGTATCCCTTGCGTTGCGAAAAGCCGGTTTTCGCCGACTGGTACGCGAACATCTTGCAAAGCCTGCTGCGCCTGATGTGCCGGGTGAACGACCTGATTCTGCAGTATAACATCGCCTCGCCGGTGAGCCTGCATGTGCATGCACCGTTTGCTATCGATCGCGAGATAACCGCCTTTCTGGCGGAGTTCCCGCCACCGGAATCGTTGAATGTAGAGCAGATAATAGCGCAAGCAAGCACGAGCAGTGGCGCTGTGCGCGTGGAGGCGCAGGCGCGCTACGAATCGTTGAAGAGGGAACGCGAGGAGGCATCTTAGATGGGCAGGAATCGCGATCTGGCTGATGTGTTTCGCTTTCTGGCGAACGCGCTGGAGTGGCAGGGCGAGAACGCGTTCAAGGTGCGCGCCTATCGCCTCGCCGCCGACACGCTGGAGGGGTTAAACGAGCCGGTAGAAGAGCTCATTGCGCGAAACGCCCTGCGTGACCTGCCGCACATCGGCGAGGCGGTGGACAAGAAGGTGCGCCAGTATCTGGTGGAAGGCACATTTCCCGCCTTGGAGCGCGTGAAGACACAGGTTCCCGAAGGCGTTCAGGCACTGCTCAGGCTTCCCGGCATGACAGGGCGCGCCGCACGTGCGCTACAAGAGCGGTTGGGGGTCGAAGACGTGGAATCGTTCCGTCGCGCGGTGGAGGATGGCTCCCTGCAGAGGGAGAGGTGGACGCCCGCAGTCCGAGAGGCGATAGCCCAGGCGATTGAGTCGCTGGATCTACCTGTGAATTCGCCTTAAAATGTCGTGAGCGAGCTGGGCAAAGAGCTCTTTGAGTTGAACAGGCTGAAACGGCTGAAGCATTTGCACAGGCCAGCGTTCCGGTTCGTCGGGGAAGGTAGACACCCTCATCAGCGCAACTGACATCCAGTACAGTTCAAATCCCGCGTCCTTTTGCACCGCCATATCCATCAATTCCCAAAAGTCCACCTCCTGAAGGATGAAGTAGAGGTCTACAGCGTCTCTCGGTTCTGCCCTCCCGAAGAAAGCCAACATCTTGTCCACCACGATGTCTGGATAATCATTGACCCGCCCCAGCGCGGTTTGGACAGGTTCGGCAAAACGAAAAGGGCTATCGTAAGCCAGCTGGATACGAACACTGTCGCCCTCAAAGGTGACTTCGTATTCCGCAAAGCTCTCCATTCGGCGTACCGGTTTTAGCGAAAACCCCTGCTGTGCGAGTGCGGTTTCCATGAAGAGGGCGAAGGGACGTATCAGTCCTGTTTCGGTCGTGAAAAGGTCAAGGTCGTATGACAAACGGTGCCCCAGATAAAACTCCGCCAGTGCCGTCCCTCCGGTTAGATAAAAGGCGGTGGCATCTGGCAACTGGTTAAATCGGGTCAGGAACTCTCTCTGTGTCCCGTTCAGGGTACCGTGTGGAACCGGTTCTTTTTCGAGCATGGAAGTAGCTCTCCCAGAGTTGATGAAGCAAGGGGGGCAGGTTCAGCTCCGGTAATAGTCTCTCTATCTCATCCCAATCGAGGCTGGCAACGTCCTCGGCGCGACCGTACATCAGCACCTGGCGGATATACCAGCGTCTCTGCCACTCGTCCGACAGGTCTATTTGGTCCTTACTCCACAGAATATATCGTGGTATCTTATCCATGCTACCTGCCTGTTCGAATCGTTATCCGATTATGGTATTATAGACTGCGAATGTGACCCCGTCAAGTCAAGAACACACAGACAAGGCATGGAAACACACCCGGTAGAATACACGCCGCTACCGCCAGAGTTTTACCTGCAGCCCACGCTGGAGGTCGCCCGCGCCTTGCTGGGACACCTGCTGATACACGAGACGGACGAGGGTGTCACTGCAGGCGTCATCGTCGAAACAGAGGCGTATCTCACGGGTGACCCCGCCAACCATGCCTCGCGCGGCAAGACGGCGCGTAACGCCGCCATGTTCGGGCCGCCCGGCATCGCCTACGTGTATCAGGTGCATACCCACCACTGCCTCAATGCGGTCACCGCGCCGGAGGGCGTTGGCGAGGCGGTGCTGATTCGCGCGGTAGAGCCGATACAGGGCATTGGGGTGATGCAACGGCGACGCGGCGTAACGGACATCCGCTTACTCACCTCGGGACCGGGCAGGTTGACTCAGGCGATGGGCATCACGCTGGCACAGAACTTCTGCCCCCTTTACGAAGGGCGTTTGCGCATTGTGCAGGGAGAGGGCGTCCCCCCAGAACGGGTTACCCAGACCACCCGCATCGGTATCCGCTTGTGGGCAGATAAGCCGTGGCGGTTCTGTGTGAAGGGCAACCCGTTCGTATCTAAAAGGTAGCAGGCTTTCGTGCCGTCTGTGTGCCCTTAGAGGACGAAACTCCTGAGCTGCAGGAGTGCTGGGCGCGCTGTATCCTACGGTGGTCGTGGCGGAGCACAATCCTTCATCAAGTTGTGATAGTACATCTACCAGTTCGCCTCGAACCCTGTTTCAGGGTCTCTAACCGAAATACCGATCCCCCCAGAGAAGATATGATGTTCTAGCATCGCGCTTGGTAGATGAAGAGTAACCTCCAGCTGTCGTAGACGATCACGCAACTGGGAAAGCTGAGGTTCTGGTCTCATTGTCTCCAACACATGGAGAGCATACTCTACATACTGTAGTGCGCGGTCGTGTACATCCTCAGGTAGCCGCGAAAGAGGGATGTCCACCCTTTCCCCGCGCTTGAAACGCTCTGTCTCTTCTGGAGTAAGCAAAGGCAACAACTGTTGTAGCAGCTCGTCTGAACGTCTCCAGCGCTCAGCACGAGGGTTGTTCTTCAGTAGCTGTTCTCGTGCCTGCTTACGCTCTTCCTTCTGCGCCTCGCTGAGAGATAGTTTCACCTCCACACCTGTCTGCAGAAGTACCGAAATGGCTTCTACCACCTCGCCGGGTGAGGCAGACTGCCAGTATGCGAAGACACGGGTGTTCTGCAGTTCAGGCTCCAGTTCTATCTTCCAGCCGGTCTCCTTTTGGAACTGCTCGCACAACTCTTTGAGAGGCACCTCCAACGCCCGGATAGTAACCCTCATCGTACCGCCATCGTTCTTCTTCGCCTGAACCTGCAACTGCTTGTTCCTCCACATCAGGGCGCCGAAGATGTTTAGATGTCTCTCCTCGTTGAAGCGAAAGTAATCGTAGGTACGCAGGGGACGAAGAATCAGCGTGTTACCCACCCGAACTATCTCGCGCGCGTATATGCGGGCGATGTCCTCTGCAGTCGGGGTCTCAGGCAGGAGGGAGACACCACTCATCGCACCCGCCTGCTCATGTGTCAGGTACTCCGCAAGCACATTCATCTTTTGCTGGCGAGCAAAGCGTTCCACCACCTCCGTGAAGCGAATGGGCGATGGCTGGGGCGTGGCAGGCTGGGTGACAATCTGTGCCCGTACTATAGAGATAGGGGGGATAAGCAAGAAGAACAGCCATCGGCATTTGCCAACCAGTTGGAACATCCCTTTCACCTCCTTTTCGCATGGGCTACGGTTGCGGGGGCGGCACTGCGATGACGTAAACTGTCTGAACAAACCAGTAATCGGGGTCCCTGAAAATGTCGAGACTGCCCCGCCTGTTTATAAGGTATAGGTGATCCCAAAAAGGTCGTGTGGACGTGGTGGTACAGGACAAGGCCTCAAAGCGGTACCTGAACGTACCGTCGGCTCTTGTTTCGACTTGGGATATACGTGGCAAAGTCACCCACCAATACGGTTGAGAAGCCTCGAGGTCATATACGACACCACAGGTGGTATCGATAACCTGCATCTCGCGCATGTTGGGCGGGTAACCCACCAGTACTGTGTCCAAATCCTGTTGCCTAAAAGTGTATATCCCCCATGTGTTGCTGGCAACGCTGACCGTGACCTGGTCGCTTCCTCCTGTCTGAACAGGGAGGTAACCCTGATACTGCGCGCGGGCTCCCTCGGATATTACCAAAGCCATCACTGCCGTAAGCCACCAGAGTCTTCTTACCATTATTGTCAACCTCCTTAGATTGTATTGCATCCTGATTCTACCCTATCGAAAAAATCAAGCCTGTTTGTCCTTTCCGTGAAAAGAGAACCACTGTTCCGCATCCCCACCTGCAGGAATCTATCGGTTCTATCACGAATGAAGCCCTGCAACGCTCACAGAAGATACAACCCCTCTGTGCATCTTGCCCTCCTTCTGAAGGATGCGACAGATGCCCGGCGGGCGAAAGGAGCCTGAGTGGTCATGATAACCCACGCACGATGCCTCGGCTACGACGAGGCGCAATCGCTGGTGAACGCACTCCATACCATCCTGACGGAGAGCGAAGGCTACGAGGTAGAAAACGGCGCGTACTTTGTGTGGCAGGCACCCAACGGCGCGCAGATATGGCTGGCGATGAAGGGGGGGAAAGCCACCCCCGGTTCCCAGCCTGCCCCCATGGAAGTGGTGGACCTGGAACCCCACTACAACGGTGCGGGACGGATGCAGGCGGCAGTGGTGGAGATGGTTCCCTACGACGACGAGCAACTCACCGGTGCGCTGTACGGTTGGAGCAGTCCCCTGAGCGTCGAAGACCCCGAAACGGGCTACTACCCCTTCAGTGTGGACCTGCGCGACTTCTCCACCCATCTGCACGCCTGGCGAATCTTGCCGCGCATGGTCACCCTGCAAATCGCCGCCTTCGCTCAGGAGGCATGGTGCTTCGAGGACGAGCAGAACTACCTGCAGTCCGACCACAGCGTTCTCACGGAGACAGAAGACGAGGAAACAGGCGAACTGGTTACCCTGCGTCTGGCTCCTCAGGCGATGTTGCCCATCAACGAAGGCGCCAGCGACAACGTGGCGGGAAATTACGCCTTGCTCACCGGGCGTATCGTGGAGGTGCATCACCTGCAGAATCCGCACACAGGCAAGGGGTTCGTCGCGATGCTGGTGGACACCTACGGAGGCAGCGTCGATGTGGTCGCTCTGGAGGAAGACATCGAAGGCACGCCCCATGCCGGAGGAACCGTGAAGGCTTATGCCTGGCTCAGCGCGCAGGTGATACCCACCGAAGAGAGCTAGCCCTTTGCACGTGCTCGCGCTTTGTGCTAAGATAGGACCGCTATGCGTATCCTAGTAACCAACGACGACGGCATCTTAGCGGAAGGCTTGCTCATGCTCAAGCGTGCCCTGCAACCGCTGGGTGAGGTGTTTGTGATAGCGCCGGAACGCCCGCGCAGCGGTTCCGGGCATTCTATCACCTTGCATAAGCCGCTCCGTTTGCATACCGTTCGCCTGGGCGATGGCTCGCTGGGCTATTCCACCAACGGCACGCCCTCCGATTGTGTCACGCTGGGGGTGACGGTGGTGATGAACGGGCGATGCGACTTGGTGTTCTCGGGTATCAATCAGGGCGCCAACCTGGGCTGGGATGTGACCTACTCGGGCACCGTGTCGGCGGCGATGGAGGGGGCAATCTTCAACATCCCCTCGGTGGCGATTTCGGTGTGCTGCGGCGACGACGAGCCGCCGGAGTACGATGCTGCGTTTCACTTCGCCCGCAAGCTGGCGGGGGTTTTGCACGAACGCCGCTTGCCTCCGCATACGCTGCTGAACGTGAATGTGCCCAACTGCGTCATGGAACAGGTGAAAGGTGTTGCGGTGACCCGGCAGGGCACGCGGCAGTACGTGGACAGGGTGGAAGCGCGGGTAGACCCTTGGGGACGTAAATACTACTGGCTAACGGGCAGTCTCGCTAACGAGGAGGTTCCGCCCGATAGCGATGTCGCTGCCATCCGCGCAGGCAAGATATCGGTGACACCCATACATCTCGACCTCACCGCCGATGCGCTATTGGAAGAGCTGCGCAGCTGGCCTTTGGAATAGGGTAAACTATACGCACATCCACACCGCAGGAGGATTATCTAGATGCTTTTTCGCCGCTATCGAGCATGGCTTACACTGACGCTGGGATTGCTGATGGTGCTCACAGCGCACGCGGACGTGCGCAAAGGCACCGCGGGCATCTATTCCTGGCGTATCTGGTCGCACATTTTCACGCTGGCATCAGAAGAGTTTGAAGGGCGCGGTTCCGGCACGCTCGGCAACGAGTTAGCTGCCCACTACATCGCCGAACGCTTCGCCGAGTACGGCTTGAAACCGGTCGGCACCTCACGTTATCATGACCTGCAGGCGCCGATGGACGGGAGCGGCTACTTCCAGCCGTTCCGGGTATACGTAGGTGCGGAGGCAGGCAAGGCGAATCGGCTGGAAGCGGAAGTGAACGGCAAAAGGCTCTCTTTCAAAGTTCGTGAGCACTTTATGCCCGAGGCGGTCGCCACCGTCGGTACCGCAAAGGGTGAGCCGGTGTTCGCTGGCTATGGCATCCACTCCAGCCTTGCCGGTCATGAGGATTATGCCGGACTGGACGCGAAGGGTAAAGTGGTTATCGCGCTGGAAGGAACGCCTCCCGTCACGGAGGGACCGAATCTGCTTCGCGCCTATCAGTCTGCGCGGGCAAAGGCTCGTATCGCCAAGGAACAGGGCGCGGTTGCGTTGATACTTGTGCAGAAAGAGGATTCGCCTCTTCCGGCGGTGATTGCCGGACGGGGCACCGATTCGGGCATTCCGGTTGTTACCCTGCGTCGAAAGGCAGCGGAAAATTTGCTTGCTGCGTGCGGGGTTTCGCTGGACGAACTGTGGCAAAACCCCAAAGGGCGACCGCTGGGTAACGCCATCGTGACGGTGCAGACAGAGGTGGTGCAGAAGTACGGGGCAACCGCCAACATCATCGGCGTGGTAGAGGGCACCGACCTGAAGCTGAGGGACGAGTACATCGTCATCGGGGCGCACATGGACCATCTGGGACTGGGTTATCAGGGCGGCTCCCTTTACAGCGGGAAGCTGCCCGCCATCCACTACGGCGCGGACGACAACGCATCGGGCACTGCAGGGCTACTGGAACTGGCACAGCACTTCGCTGCCAATCCCCCCAAACGTTCGCTCATCTTCATGGCGTTTTCCGGCGAGGAGCTGGGGTTGCTGGGTTCAGCCCACTACACACGCAACCCTATCATCCCGTTGGAGAAGGTGGTCGCCATGCTCAACATGGACATGATTGGGCGACTACGCGACGATCAGTTAAGCGTGATTGGTGCAGACTCTTCCCCGGCATGGCGACCTTTGCTGGAAGAACTCAATGCGGAAGCCGGCTTCAATCTATCAACGAGTGGCGGTGGCTTCGGCGGCGGTAGCGACCATGCTTCCTTCCTCGCCCGAAAGATACCGGTGCTCTTCTTCTTTACCGGAATGCACCCTGAGTACCATACTCCCGCCGATAAACCAGAAACCATCAACGCGGCAGGCGCGGCGCGTGTTGTGCGGTTTGTAGCCGGTATTGCCGAGCGCATTGCTAACTCCCCAGAGCGCATTGCATTTAGCGAACCGCAAGCTGCCCCACGACGCACCGGCGGACCGGAGCGCGGTATCCGCATCTATGTGGGTACGATACCGGACTACAGTGAGGACGTGAAGGGGCTACGGATATCGGGCGCGCGAGAGGGTAGCCCGGCGCAGAAAGCGGGTTTGCGCAGCGGCGATGTGATTATTCGATTCGGCGATCAGAAGGTGGAAAGCATCTACGACTATATGGACGCGCTCAATCGCTACAAGCCGGGCGATACGGTGAAGGTTGTCGTGTTGCGAGACGGGAAGGAGGTAGAGTTGACGCTAACGCTGGAGGCACGCTCCGATTGAGAGCGATGGAGGGGCGAGCCGTTACATCTCATTCCTGAGGCAGAAAGTAGCCAATGGCTCGCCCTGAAGAAGTAGTGCCTATTCATTCCTCTTTTGGTATACACGGATCCTATCTCGCTGAACAATCCACAGTTCACCATCTATCGGGTAACGATGTAACCCTTCAATCAGATTAGCAGTTGCCTGCTTGATGTCGTCCAGTGAACATCTCGCAGGCAACCTCAATACGACGATACCTCGATATTGCGATGGGGAAAACGCAAAGGATTCGCGAAATCCATGTCCAGCGACACCAGACAACGCTCTTCTTGCAGGCATATTTGTATCAACTGAGTATCGGGGACCGAGCATATCCCTTGAGAGAACACGGTCTGCACATCGTGTCCGGCATCCCGCAGCATCTGCGCGATGCTTTCGCCGAGATTTTCGTCCAGCTTCAAACGCATTTTATCCCGCCAGCAGATGCCTTTCGCGTGCCATCTCTGCTCCATACGCTATGCAGGCAAGTACGTCTGCCTCTTCCAATCCTGGATACTCGTGCAGTATTTCTTGTATTGTCGCCCCGCTTGCCAGCAGGTCCAGGATGAGCGATACCCAGATTCGGTGTCCGCGGATGCATGGCTTACCGAAGCAGATATCCGGGTCTATTGTGATCCTCTGCAGCAGTTCCTCACGCTTAAACCTCTTTGCCATCAGAGACGCCCTCCTACACATGGATTGTAACTCTCAGGATGAAAAAAGTCAAAGGTGAATGCGTAGTTAACTATACATTGCCGTAAAAAACGAAGCCCGCAGCAACAAACAGGTATTCGCTCCTTCTACCTCATCAAGCGTGTGCTTCGCTCGTGGCGGGCACGATGGAAGTAGTCATCCCAGAGCAACAGGTCGTACTGCTTCGCTATTTCCGCCGCGCTCACGTCCTCGCGATGGCAGGTCAGCAGAAAGCGCGCCTCCGGCTGCAGGATGTCTATCTCGACCTCGTGTCCGTAGTCGCGTTTTATCTGCTGGAGTTTGTCGTGATTATAATCCAGATGCGCTACCAGACAGTCCAGATTGACACTTGCGCTGAGTACGGGTTGGTACCCCGGCTGCGCCCTCTTGCGCACACGCCCTAGCGGGTCCACCAGTACCCCCTGCGGCGAGCCAATCGCGCTGAGCATCCACCAGTGGTGCTCCAGCGCCCAGTGCTGTAGCTGCATCCCGCCCGGATACATGGAGCTGAAGCACACCAGTTCCGCTCCCTTTGCGTGCAGGTCGTCCGCCACCTCGCGGAAGTTGAGGTCAAAGCATATCGCAAAGCCCACCTTGCCGAAATCGGTCTCTACAACGGTTGCCTCTGCGCCGGGAGTCACGCCCAGCGATAGTTCACCCAGCGTGGGGAACATCTTGTAGTAGCTGCCGGCGACCTCACCGTCGCGGTTCAGCAGCACGATGGCATTGTACACCGTACTGCGGTGCCTGAGCAGGATGGGGCAGGCAATATACACCCGATGCTGGCGAGCCATGTCGCTCAAACGGCCGACCGTTTCGCCATCGAGCGGCTCGGCATTATTGAACCACTCGCGCTCGCTCATGCCCAGACCGGTGAAGGTTTCGGGCAGGAGAATCAGGTCGGGCTTATCCCACAATGCCTGCTCCAGCAGTTGTGAAGCAGTATGCCAGTTTGCCTCGCGGCTGCCCTGCCCGTGAAAGTTGATACTGCATAGCCTGACCCAGCGTGCCATGATACCCTCCTTCGGACGCATCGTGTCAAATGAACGGATGGGTAGCTAGGATTTCGGAGATTCGCCCCAGATTCCTGTGCGCAGGGTAACCGACCCGGTAACCGGTGATGTGTGTTGGAACGGTGAGTGCATCTGCGACAGCGGGTGTCGGTCGTCCGTCGCTGGAGGATGATATGGCGCGACGCGATATACGATGAGACTCGTCCCCTGACCGCGATGCTGTATGCGACCCTCTACAATCACCAGCGGTTGGGTGAGCATCCAGTGCCCGTAAGATTGATATGCCTGCTCGAAAAGCACCACATCGGTCAGACCAAACTCATCTTCCAGGCAGGCGAAGAGCACCCGGCGCCCGCTGCGCGTGGGAGGGCGGTGAGGGCAGACGACCAGCCCTGCTGTGCTGACCCAGGTTCCATCCCGTTGTTGTTTCAAGTCATAGCTGCTCAGGATGCCTTGCTGTTGCAGATGGTCGCGAAGATGGCTCATGATGTGACAGTCTATGCTCAGCCCCAGAATCTCCCATTCATACCAGAATTTTTCCCAGGGGGTGAAGTCAGGGGTATCAACCAGCGGATTCTGCAACCAGTCGGCAGGGAAGAGCGAGCCACATGCTCGCCGGTTCGCTATGCAGTGATTCAACTCGATGAGCAGGCGGCGGCGGTTAGGATGCCACCCGTCGAAGGTTCCACAGAGAACCATGCGTTCCAGCGTATCTTGCTGCAAGGTGGTGCGCCTGCACACATCCGCGAGCGATTCGAAGGGGCGTTCCTCTCGCGCCTGTAAGAGGCTTTCTATCTCGTCGCACCTCATGCCTCGCACGCGGCACCAGCCCAGTCGGATGGCGCCTTTTTCCACCGTGCACGCGGTCTGACTGCGGTTCACGTCGGGCGGTAGCAGGCGAATTCCGCGCAGTCGAGCCTGCAACGCCAGCGTGTTAGGCGGGTAGTATCCCATGGGCTGACAACTGAGCAGGGCGGCGTAGAACTGCGCCGGGTAATGACGCAATAGGTAGGCAGTCTTGTAAGCGATATCTCCAAAGCTGGCAGCGTGCGCCTCGCAAAAGCCATAACCGGCAAAACCGTATATCCACTCATACACCTGCATCGCCAGCTGGGGGCTGTATCCTCGCTGCACCGCTCTCTCGACAAACAGCTTGCCAAGCGATTCCATTTCTTGACGCGAACGGTTGTGTGTCATGGTTTTGCGCAGCTGGTCTGCCTCACCGGGGGTGAAGCCTGCCAGGCGTGTGGCTATCAGGATAATCTGTTCCTGGAAGACGGGCACACCGCAGGTGTGGCGCAGGATGGGTTCCAGGTCGGGGTGCAGATACGTGACGGGTTCTTCACCGTTGCGGCGGTGGACAAAGGGAGATACCATATCGCCCTGGATGGGGCCAGGGCGTATCAACGCGACGCTGACGTCGATGTCCATCTGGCACTGTGAATGAAGGCGCGTGTGCAGGCTGCGCTGTGCGGGGCTCTCGATCTGGAACGCGCCGACCGTCTCACCGGAGCGAATCATCTCAAAAGTGTCCTGGTCATCGTATGGGATGTCCCTCACGTGAAAACCGGGTTGTGCGCGCTGGATTTGTTCCTCTGCCTGCTGCACCGCGGAGAGCATCTTGAGCGAGAGCAGGTCCAGCTTGATGAAACCAGCTACCTCTAAATCGTCTTTATCCCACTGCACCACACGCCTTCCCATCGGCGACATCTGCACAGGGACAGCCTCCTCGACAGGCTTTCGACTAATTAAAATGCCACCCAGATGGGTGCCCAGATGGTGTGGCAGGTTGGCAATGCGCGCACACAGCTGCAGGTAAAGTTCTATCTGCTGGGGAGAGAAGGCGCTCTGGCGCAGTTCAGGCGCCTTGGCGAAAGAGCGTTCCAGGTCGTCGGCGTAGCAAAATGGGGGTATGCGCTTCGCCAAGCGGTCGACAACCTCTTCGGGTAAGCCCAGTGCTTTCCCAACCAGCCTGACTGCAGAACGGGCACGATAGGTGGAAAATGTGCCTACCATCGCGACATGTGCTGCGCCATACCTCTGCTGCACATACTGAAATACCTCCTCGCGACGTGTGGCATCGAAATCGATGTCGATATCTGGCTTCTGACTGCGTTCGAGGGAAAGGAACCGCTCGAAAGGCAGTCCTCGCTTGACAGGGTCAATCTCACTGATACCCAGACAATACGCTACCGCACTATCAGACACCGAGCCACGTGCACTGTAACGAATGCCTCTTTCCTGTGCAAAGCGAACCAGTTCCCATACCGCCAGAAAATAGTCTGCATAGCCCAGCGTGCAGATAACGCGTAGTTCCTTTTTCAGTCTGCGGCGCAGCAGGGGGGTAATCTCCGTGTAGCGACGTATAGCTCCTTCACGTACTAGGTGCATCAACACCGCTTCGGCGGTACAACCAGAAGCGACCGGGAAAAGAGGAAAGAGGTTCTGATTGCGCGGTAATACGTCAGAGGAGCACCTGTCCGCGATATGTAATGTGTTCTGCCATGCCTCGGCGCAATCATGGTAACGCTCGCACCAGTGCAGGGCGTCCTCGATACCGTTGCAATCGTTGATAGGACGCAGCGGGTGCGGTTGTGACACGGTAATACCCAAACGAGCACAGGTAAGCAAGTCATGGGCTGGAAAGCTCTGGGCAGTGGCGTAATGCACATTGGCTGTGGCGACCACTGGCAGACCCAGGTGCTGTGCCAGCTCTCTCTGACGGGCAGTAATCCACGCATCGCCCGGTTTGAGGGTATGCTGGCACTCGATGAACAGATTCGCCCTCCCAAAGATGCCTGTTAACGTCCTTAACCATTCCTCAGCCTGTGCGTAACGCCGTGCCCGCAGCAGATAGGTCAGCTTGCCCAGACGGCAGCCGGTCAGCGCTATCATGCCCTGCGCGTGCTGATGCAAGCACTGCAAGGAAACACGGGGGCTGCCGCGCGGATGGTTCAGATGAGCCTGGCTCAACAGCCGGCAAAGGTTCGAGTAGCCCTCAGCGGTTTCACACAACAGCGTCAGGTGAAAGCCGTCCTCCATAGTCACTTCCGCGCCGATGAGCGGTTTGACCCCCTGCCTGTCGCACGCCTGTAGAAGGCGCATTGCCCCATATATCCCGTGGTGGTCGGTCAGGGCGATAGCGGGCATCTCATAGCGCGCCGCTTGCGACACCAGTTCTTCTACCATACTGGCTCCATCCATAAAGCTGAAACCGGAGTGCACGTGTAGATGGACGGGTGTGTGAGACATCTCAACCCTCCCACGCACTCAGTCAATCCATCGGAGCACACACCATTCGCCAGCCGATGGCTCTTTGTATATCTCGAGCACTTTACCGTCTTCCGTGAGCAGCCGATAGCAGGTACGGCGTTCCTCCCCTTGCCACCAGCGTCCGGTTTCCACCCACACCTCCAGGATGTGTGCCCGACTCAGTTTTGCGTCGGATTGAACCTCACACCGGCTCTGGTTCTTTGCCGAGCCGATATTGATAGAGCGCGAGGTTATCTGCCCCATAGTAGCTGCGCATCCTCCCTCTCCAGTCGTACTCGTGTTCCGTCCACAAGAAGCACGCTCGTGCCCCAAATCGCTGCTGCAGGTAAGTGAGGGTAGCGTGCAGGTCGGCGGTTGTTTGCGCATCGAGGAGAAGTTGTGACGGTTGTCCGCAAGCCGACCACCGAACGCATACTTTCCAGCGCGTGGGCTTCAGCCGTGGGTTGCGTTGTTGCCACAGACGGTGTATCTGCCTGTAGACTGCCTCAGGGGAGGAAAGAGGCTGTGGGAATGTTGCCTCGCAGGTCTGTTCATGTCCATCGGCGTCCTGCAGATGGACGCGCAGTGTTTGCACGCCTCTGCCCTGCATGTGAATTGCGATAGACCGCGCTACCCTTTGCCAAGTTGCCAGCACGTTTTCCTCCAGCAGCAGCTCGGGGAAGTCGCCATCCGTCTTCCACTCGGCAGGTGGGTAAAGTGGCTGCACCTGTGCGTTATCATATCCCTGTGCCAGATACCATACCGGCAGAGCGTGTTCCCCTATCATCTGACGGATAAGCGTTGGTGGTAGTTCGAACAGGTCGCCAAAGGTTCGCCAGCCAAGCCGCCGGCATCGCTCTACCACCGGTGCATAGAGTTCCGGTAGTAGAGCCAGAGGTACCTGCTTCAGCGCGAGAAAAAGTGGTGGCGCCAATACACGAAGAGCACGGGAAGTCCCTTGCTGGGCGAGGCGCAAAGCCACCTGCGCCGATAGCCTGCCAACGCTATATCCCATGCGCAGACAGACGCCAGCCTGTCTCGCCTCCGCAAAAAGAGTGTGGATAGCATCTCTCCCCTCGTCGGCGAAACCGCGCCAGTCCAGCAAGGCAGTGTGTTCATCCAGCGGTTCGGTTGCGAGGGCGAGGCGTGAGCAACGTTTTAGCCAACGTTCCCGTAAAGTCGCTGCCGCTTCCGCATCTTCCTGAAGGACAACTGCTTGAGCACACACTGCCCGCACCGCTGAAAGGGGCATTCCAATTGCAACGCCTGCCCTCCTCGCCAGCGGGTTGGCTTCCAGCACATGTCCTGCCCGTATTACGACCACCGGCAGGTGACGCGGGGCACGCTGTGCTGCCAGTGCGAATCCCGTTGCTCGAATACACAGTGTTGAAAGCATAATCTCCCTTCCAAATATAGGTGTATATTAGTATACTAAATTATACACACAGATCCTTCCCCTGTCAAGCCTTTTCAGCATGTGGGGGGAGCAGATGGGGAGAAATATTTCAGGAGAGCCACTCGTGCAGGTGCTCCGCCACGAAGGCATCGTCATGGAGATGAGGATAGCTTCGAATCACGCGGTCAATCTCCTCTGCCTGTCCGGGGCTGAGCGTTTCGTTCGGGTCCAGGCACCAGATGCCCTCCAGCAACCCCTGTCGGCGCAGCACTTCGTGGATGCCTGCGATACATCCTCTGAAGCCATTGGCGGCGTCGAAAAAGGCGGCGTTACAGTCGGTCACCTCTACCGCGAGGCGCAGCAGGTCGGCGGGGATAGTGTCCTCCCGTGCGGCGGCGTGGCAGCGTTCCAGCAGCTCCACCGCGCGTTTGGTCCACACCGCCCAGTGTCCCAGCAAGCCTCCCACCATGCGTCGCTCCACCCGTTTGTCTCCCACCCGGAGGCGGTATGGCGTCAGCAGGTCCAGCACAATATTGTCATCGTTGCCCGTATACAGGGCGATGTCGTCACGCCCGGATTCGGCGATGGCGCGCACCACATCCAGCGTCTGATAGCGGTTGAAGGGAGCAATCTTGATGGCAACCACACTCTGTATCTCCGCGAACCGCCGCCAGAAGCGGTAGCTCAACACCCTGCCACCCACTGCCGGCTGCAGGTAGAAGCCCACCAGCGGTATCACCTCCGCCACACGCCCGCAATGGGCTATTAGCGCATCGTCATCGGCGTCTCGCAGCGCGGAGAGGCTGAGCAATCCCGCGTGGAAGCCCAAACCTTTCGCCAGCTCCGCTTCCGAAACCGCCTGCTGGGTATCTCCACAGATGCCCGCGATGCGCACCAGTGGTTCGGGGCGTGTGGCGTCCAGACGGTCAAACTCCTCCTGTGCCAGCTCCAGCAGGGGGCGAAACAACCCAATTTGCGGGTCGCGAATGGCGAACTGCGTAGTATGCACACCGACGGCAATACCCCCTGCTCCCGCTGCCGAGTAGTACCGCCACAGGGCGCGTTGCCTGCGTTCGTCCCAGCGTCGCTGCACATCCAGCGCGAGCGGGCTTGCCGGGATAACCACACCTCGCCTCAGCACCTCAAAGGCGTCCATGGCGAATCCTCTCCACCAGCTCCATCGTCTTCACCGCGTCGGCGAAACACGTTTGAGGCTGCTGTCCGCTCTTCAGGCAGTCGATGAAATGGCGGTTCTCGTCGTAGAAACCCAAGTAACGGTGCGGGGCATCACTGCCCGCCGCTTCGGTGTTCAGGATGACTTCTGGCTCCAGCGAGCCGTCGCGGTAGATGAGGGCACGGTCGTCGGGTTCGGCATAGGCGGAGATGTTGTAGGCGTGCATCTCCACCGAGTAGATGCGCCTGCCTGTTATCCAGTTGGTGAGCAGGAAACCCACCGCGCCGCTTTCGAACTCCACCAGCGCGTTGAAGGCGTTATCTACCGGCGAATGAAAGCGGTCTACCTTGCTCACCACCTTCTTCACCTCACCGCCCATCCAGCGCAGATTATCTACCGCGTGGATAGCATCGCAGGTCAGGATGTCCACCGCGCCGCCGTAGTAATCTTCTGTGCCTCCGCTTTTCACGAACCGCGCCAGACACTGCGTGATGACGCCGCGCTCCTCTACCTTCTGCCTTGCCTGTACCACTACCGGCACGAATCGTCGCTGGAAGCCCACCATCGTCAAACAGCGGTTCTTCTCTGCCAGGCGGGCAAGGTTGCGCGTTTGCTCCAGCGTGATACCCGGCGGTTTCTCGATAAACACATGTAATTTGCGATTCAGGCAGTCCGCCACGATATCGAACATCTGATGCGGGGGCAAGATGACGTACACCGCCTGCGGTTGTGTCTCTTGCAGCATCTGGCGGTAGTCGGTGTACGTGCGCGGGATGTTCCACCGCTGTGCAGTAGCCGAGGCGCGCTCCGGTGAAAGGTCGCACACTGCCACCATTTGCACATCGCCCATCTCGCTAAGCGAGGGATAATGCGCGTAGTTGGCATGCGACCCCGCGCCGATAA
>CALJAP010000005.1 GCA_938027655.1 uncultured bacterium
TCCCCCCGCAAGCGGGGAAGGTGTTAGCCCCCGTGTCGTCCCCCCGCAAGCGGGGAAGGTGTTAGCCCCCGTGTCGTCCCCCCGCAAGCAGGGAAGGTGTTAGCCCCCCTGTCGTCCCCCCGCAAGCAGGGGAAGATGTTAGCCCCCCTGTGGTCCCCCCGCAAGCAGGGGGACATGACGCTCCTCCCCGCGTGCGGGGAGGTTGGGTGGGGCGAATCGGCTCACCCGGAGGTTCGCCCTCCAGAGTGGCGCAGTGCAGTCTCCCCACCATTGAAATGGTGGGGTTCAGCATGGTGAAGGCGTAAAACCGCCTTGTCTGCATCCAAATAATCACATGAGGTGGTGCTGGTAGGCGTTCCGTGGAGGAGATGTAGCGACCGCACTGCCTTTGACCTCGCCCATGCCATCTTCCACCGTTATGCGGTAGTGCGCAGCGGATGGGAATGGGAACTGCCCCTGCATCCACAGGACTTCCGCACCAACAGCATCTTTGGTAACCAAGAAGCAGCCATGCGCTGGTTGGCGGAGGGAAGGCTCTCTGTCAAGGGACTATACGCCACCGCCTCGCCGCGAGACTGCCAGACGGTTTATCATTCCCTACTGCATGGCAGCTGGGATGCCCTGACGGCGGTTTTCGATTGGGAGCAGGCGTTATAAATACCCATCCCTGTGCAGCGCAAAGCCCGGTCGGCTCAATAAAAAGCCCCCTTGCGACTTCCGCAAGGGGGCAGGTTTCCAGTTTATTGTCCCATCATCCTCTTCGCTATCTCAAAAATCTCCTCCGGGTGGTACTCCGGCGCGAACTGCTCAGGCACGGGCGGAAGCACCGGCACCGGTCCGCCGGCAGGAGGTCCATCCACAACCTGCAAGTCGCCGCCCTGCGGGTGTGTGCCCTTCCAGATAGCGGCAATATCCTTGTAATCGTCCATGCTGAAGCGATACAGGTTGCGGTGGAAGCCCATCTCCTCAAACTTGCGCGCTTCGGGGAACTTGGAGTTCTCGATTTTGGGAATGGGCAAGAGCTTGCTCATCTCCACGCCTGTCAGCGTTTCAATCGCCTTGGCGTACGCCAGCGCATGTACCCCACCGCGCACCAGCAGGTAGCCAACCATCTCGCGGGCGACCGGGTTCTTTGTCATCTCGTAGACACGGATTTTATGCAGGCGTGCGCCGTTCTCCAGGAAGAAGTTGTGCAGCAGGTCCAGAATCAGGTTGCCGCTAGAGAACACATAGTCACCGTGCCAGTACGCCCCCTGCGAGCCACCTACGAAGGCGGTGTGTGCGGTGGCGATGCTGTGCAAGGTGTTGCGCCAGTCCTTGCCCGGTTCCAGTGGAGCGTCTACAGGTTCGCCCTGTCGCGCTGCGCCCGTTAACATCAGGTTGATGGTTGCCGCTACCAGTTCGATGTGCCCCAGCTCCTCGGTAGCGATGTTGGCAATCAGGTCGTAGTAGGGCTTCAGCCCATCGCGCCCGCGGAAGTTGAACGACTGGTAGGTGTAGTTCATCAGAGTGGACATCTCGCCGAATCGCCCACCTAACAGCTCCTGCACGGCTGCCGCGCCGTTGGGGTCTGGCTCCTTCGGCATCGGAAGCTCTACCTGAAGACGGTCAATGCGTAGGTACATCGTTTCCCTCCTAATATTAGTAATCGTTACTATTATTATAATGGAAACGGACTACTAGAATCAAGCCCTTTTGCCCAAACTGGTGAAAAAATGGGGGAAATTACCTCGTGTCGTCGCCTCGTCGTATGAGGACAGCCAGTGCTCTGGAACCCCACACTATTGCCAGCGCACAGCACGCCCCGATAGCCGCTCCGCCCAGCAGGTCGGACGGGTAATGCAGCCCCAAGTAGACGCGCGAGTAGGAGACCACCGCCGCCAACCCGAACGCTACCCACGGTACCCAGCGACGGTAGAAGAGGGTAAACAGTGTGGCGGCGGCAAAAGTATTCACTGCGTGCGAAGAGGGAAACGATGCGCTATGCCGACAACCATCTATCGCCCGCACGCCCTCCAGCACCTCACAGGGGCGCGCTCTGCCGAACAGGTCTTTCAGCACGTGACTGCTCAGCTGGTCGGTGAGGAGGATGAGGGGAACAAGTAGCAAGGCAACGGTTCTACCCCTCGCTCCACCTTTCCACAGAAGACCTATCCACACCAGCAACAGCAGGATGCCAGTGCGCTTGATATCGGTTACAAACAGCATGAGAGCGTCCAGCAGCGGGTGGTGTGCATGGTTCGCTGCGTAAAGAAGAGAGATGTCTATCCGCGATAGTGCGTCGAACACCTCGGCATCTCCTCAACGGGTTTCCCGTTTGCCCAGCCAGCTGTTAAAGTGTGGACACTTCTGTCGGCCCGTTTCCAGTCCGATTCTCTGCACAGCAAGAACACCATTTTGAACGCCGCCCTTGCCGATTACCGCCTCACCGTCTGCATCACGCGCACCACGCCTTCCGCTGCCTGTTGCGCCTGATTCCACCCCAGCGGATACAGCCCGAACAGCAGGCTGCCAATCATGCACAGCGCTATCGCCAGCTGCAGACCGAAACCGGGTCTGGGGAGCGCAGGCAGTTCCGCCGGATGGAAATACATCACCACAATCAGCCGCAGGTAGTAGAACGCGGAGACAACGCTATTGACCGCTAGCACAATCGCCAGCAACAGCCCTACCGAACCCTGCTGAAGCGCAGCGTTGAACAGGAAGAACTTGCCCAAAAAACCCGCCGTCGCGGGGATGCCAGCCAGCGACAGCATGAACACCGTCATCATCGCTGCGGCGTGCGGACTGCGCGTGCCCAGCCCTGCGAGGTCTTCTATCAGGTTGCTCTCCTGCCCCTCGTGCGCCATGAGCGACGCCACCGCGAACGCCCCCATCGTCATCAGCGCGTAGGCGATGAAGTAGTAAAGCACCGCACTGATGCCCGCCCGTGCAGACGCAAAGTTGCTAATCGCCACCACGCCTACCAGCAGGTAGCCCGCGTGCGCAATGCTGGAATACGCCAGCATCCGCTTCAGGTTGGTTTGTGCTAGCGCAATCAGGTTACCCACGCTCATGGTCAATACCGCCAGCACCGCCAACACCGTCGCCCACAGCGCGCTTGCAGGCTGGAACGCTATCGCCACCCGAATGAACACGGCAAACGCCGCCGTTTTTGCTGCAGACGCCATAAACGCGGCAGCTGCCGTCGGTGCGCCCTCATACACGTCGGGTGTCCACACATGGAAGGGAACCAACGCGGCTTTGAAACCCAGCCCCACCAGCAGCAGCGCCAACCCGCCGTATAACAGCAACCGCTTCTCCGGCGATGGCGAGAAGAGCGCGGGCATCAGCTCGTTCAGATTCGTGGTTCCCGATGCTCCGTAAATCAGCGCGATACCGTAAAGCAAGAACCCCGACGCGAACGCTCCCAGCAGAAAATATTTCAGTGCTGCCTCTTCGGAACGTGTCTCCGTGCGAGCCAGCCCTGCCATCACGTACATCGACAGCGAGAGTATCTCCAGCCCGATGAACAGCACCATCAGGTTCTGCGCTGCCGCCATGACCATCCCGCCCGCTGTGGAGAACAGCACCAACGCGAAGTACTCTGGGAAGGTGATGCGCTTTTGCTGCAGGTACGGCTCCGCCATCAGCACCGCGATTGCCGCGATGCCCAGCAAGATCAGGCGCACCACCTGCGCGAACTGGTCACTGACAACAGTGGACGCAAACGCCTCACGCGACTGCCCCCAGAAGGCAACCGCCAACCCCGCACTGACCGCGATGCCGATCAGGCTCAGAACCACCAGAGGCGTGTACGACCGGTATCTCAACGACAGCCCCACCAGTAGCACCACCATCGCCGTCAGGGTCAATACCAGCTCGGGGGCAATGGCGATAAACCAGATGTCCGATGGCAGTGGCGGATAACCCGTCATCCTTGCGCTCCTCCCGCTTCCAGAACAGCTTCGCGAATCGCCAGCAGCAGTTCCGGTGGCGTATCGGTCGGCACGGCACAGCCGGGCGCCACGATAACGCCCCTGCCGCGCGTCTGCTCGATGGTCTCGCGCACCTGTGCCTTCACCTGCTCGGGGGTCAGGCTCTTGATGTTCACCTCGTCTACCCCTGCCATGATACAGCCTGTATACTTTAGCCGCGCTTCGGGGATAGAGGGCGCGGTGATGCGGTTGCTCCACGAGAGCACATGCGCTTTGGCGGTTAGCGGAAGCAACAGGTCAAAATAGATGTTCTCGCCGTGCATGTGCAACACGTTGACCGGCGCCCCCTGCGCTGCATCCAGCACCATCTCATCCAGTGGCAGGAAGTAGCGCTCGTACTCCTCAGGGGTTGCCAGGTCCGCGCTCGCGCCCGCAACCGCCAGATACGTGCCGATGCCCTCTTCCGCTAGCTTGCTGGCATAGCCCGCCAGCGACTGCGCGATGCGCTCCAGACCGACGCGTACCGCCTCGGCGTCGTGGCGCAGGTGGTTGAGCAGCTGCTGTTGCGAAATCTTCTGCGCGGATGCGAACACGCTGAATACCGTGTCCACCATCGGCGCGTCATCCCCTTTGCGTCGCTGGATGATGCGCAGCGCCGCCAGCTGCTCGCCGAAGTTGCCCTTATCGGGCGGAAGCACCGGCAGCTTCGCCCAGTCCTCTATGGAATGAACGGACGCCATCCCCAAAGGCATCTCATACGGGATGTCGTGCATCACCTTCAGCAGGTCGGGGTCGTATTTGGCGTAGAACTCCAGTTCCGCGTTCGCCAGCGTCTCACCCGCCGGCGGGTTCAGCCGGAAGTGATACCACAGGCTGAAGGGCACACGGTCTACCGCTTCGCCCCGTATCGCCGCTTGAATGCGTTCAAACTTGGTCATTTCCGCCCTCCTTGTCTACCTCTCCCCTATCCCCCCACAGGGAGAGGGGGTTGGGTCAACGCATCGTTACCGCCCTTACCGTCTCGCCCATCTGCGCCAGCCATGCCGCGCCCGCATCGCCGTTTACCTGTCGAATCAGGTTCTCTACCGACGCTTGCATCGCGTCGGTGAAGGTACTCGGGTACAAGCCAATCCAGAAGATAAGCACCACAATCGGCACCAGTATCGCGATTTCGCGCAGGTTCAGGTCGGGCAGGCTGGCATTCTTCTCCGACGGCTCACCGTAGAACACCCGCTGGAACATCCACAGCAGGTACACCGCTGCCAGAATCACGCCCGACGCCGCGATAACGGTCAACGGAATATGCACCGCAAAGCCGCCCAGCAGCGTCAGAAACTCTCCCACGAAGCCATTGGTGGACGGCAAACCCACCGACGACAGCATCACCAGCAGGAAAAATGCTGCGTACACGGGCATCACCCGCTTGAGCCCGCCGAACTCGGCAATCAGGCGCGTGTGCCTGCGCTCGTAAATCATGCCCACCAGCAGGAACAGCGCGCCCGTGCTGATGCCGTGATTTACCTGTTGCAGGATACTGCCGGTTAACCCCTGTGCGTTCAACGCAAACAGACCCAGCATCACAAAGCCCAGGTGGCTCACGCTGGAATAGGCGACCAGTTTCTTCACATCGGGTTGCACCGCCGCCACAATGGCGCCGTAGATGATACCGATGACTGCCAGCGTTAGCATCAGCGGAGCAGCCACCTGCGAGGCATCGGGGAACAACGGCAGGCAGAAACGCAGGAAGCCGTACGTGCCCATCTTCAGCAGCACTCCTGCCAGAATGACCGAACCCGCCGTCGGCGCCTCCACGTGTGCGTCGGGTAACCAGGTGTGGAACGGGAACATCGGCACTTTTATCGCAAAAGCGAGGGCAAACGCCGCGAATAGCCACAGCTGCAGGTTCAGGTCGAGCGGACTGGTTGCCAGCGCCTGCTGGATTTTCAAGAGGTCAAAGGTGGCCACGCCCGTCATGTCGCGGTGCAGATAGTACAGCGCCACAATCGCCACCAGCATCAGGATGCTGCCGAAGAAGGTAAACAGGAAGAACTTAATCGCCGCGTAGATGCGCCGCTCGCCGCCCCACATGCCAATCAGGAAGTACATCGGCACCAGCATCGCTTCCCAGAACACGTAGAACAGCACCAGGTCCAGCGCGCAGAACACACCCAACATTCCCGTTTCCAGCAGCAGCATGAAGAACATGTACTCCTTGACGCGCTGTTCCACCACCCACGAGAAGGCTACTGCCAGCACCGACAGGAAGGTGGTCAGCAACACCAGCCACAGGCTGATGCCGTCGATGCCCAGATGATAGTGAATACCGAACTGAGGCATCCACAGCGCAAACTCGCGGAACTGCATCCCCGCGCTCGCCCCGTTGAAGCCGAAGTACAACCGCAGGGACAGCGCGAAAACCAGCAGCGTCACCGCCAGCGTGAACCAGCGGATAGCCTCTTTGCTCTCGCGCGGCACCAGCAGCAAAACCAGCGCACCCGCCAGAGGCAGGAATATGATGAACGTCAGCAACCCGGGTGTCGTCTCCATCGTTTACCTCGCCAAACCTGCACTCGCTCCTCGCACCAGAAGCCAGATGAGCAGCACGATTGCGCCTACCAGGATGGTGAAAGCGTAGTTGCGCACGTAGCCCGTCTGCGCACGCCGCAGGCTGTTGCCCACCCATCCGGTGAAGCCTGCTATGCCGTTCACCAGGCCGTCGATGAGGCGCACGTCGACAAACTGCCACATCCAGTTGGCTATCTTGCCACCTAGCCACAGTCCGACGCCTTTCACCATCAACCAGTCGTAGTAGTACTGGTTGTACAGCACCCTGCGCATGCCAGCCAGTTCGCGCTCGCTTTCGGGCAAGCCCGCACGGTAGCGCGCCCATCCGAACCAGATGCCCAGCGCCGCCGCCGCAACCGACGCCCACACCAGCATCCACTCCACGCTGACCGACAGATGCCCTACAGCATCTTCACCCAGCACCCGCAGCCCGGCGGACGGTTCCAGAAACGCCTCGAAGCGGTTCGGAATGTGCAACGGCGCGAACCCGCCGACCAATCCGCCCACCACCGATAGCACCGCCAGTATCATCAGCGGAACGGTCATGCTGGGCGGTGACTCCTGCGGTTCAGCGTGATGCCCGTGTGCGTCGTCCTTGCCGTGATGGGTGTGCGCGGTTGCCCAGCGCGGTTCGCCCCAGAAGGTCAGGCCCATCAAGCGCGTCATGTAGAAGGCGGTGAGCAGCGCGGTCAGTAATCCCACTGCCCACAGAATCTGCCCCACGCTGGCTGGCAGAGCGTGTGTGCCGAAGGTAGACGCCAGAATCTCATCTTTGGAGAAGAAGCCTGCCAGCGGTGGAATGCCTGAAATCGCCAGCCAGCCCGCCAACATCGTCCAGTAGGTGACAGGCAGGTATTTCGCCAATCCACCCATGCGTCGCATGTCCTGCTCGTGGTGCAACGCCAGTATCACCGAACCCGAGCCGAGGAACAGCAACGCCTTAAAGAAAGCGTGCGTGGTGACGTGGAACATGCCGGACGCAAACGCCCCCACGCCACAGCCCAGAAACATGTAGCCTAGCTGGCTGACCGTAGAGTACGCCAACACACGCTTGATGTCCACTTGCGCCAGCGCAATAGTGGCTGCAAAAATGGCGGTGAACACGCCGATAATCGCCACCACCAGCATCGCTGCCGGAGCCAGTTCAAAGAATACATGGCATCGCGTCACCATCACCACGCCTGCTGTGACCATCGTGGCGGCGTGAATCAGCGCGGAGACAGGGGTGGGACCTGCCATCGCATCGGGCAACCACATGTACAGCGGGAACTGCGCCGACTTGCCCGTTGCTCCCACGAACAGCAGCAGGGCGATGGCGGTGATGACCGTTGGCGAGAGCATGTTCGCCGCTTTCAGGTCAATAGCCCTCTGGAACATGTTCTCCTCGCCCGCGAAGGTGAGCGTGCCAAATGTCCAGAACGACAACATCACCGCCAGCATGAAGCCCCAGTCGCCGATGCGGTTGACGATGAACGCCTTGTTCGCTGAGTCTGTATTGACCTTATCTTTATACCAGAAGCCGATGAGCAGATAGGAGCACAACCCGACGCCTTCCCAACCCACAAACATCATCAACAGGTTATTGCTGAGCACCAGCGTCAGCATGAACACGATGAACAGGTTCATGTAGGTGAAGAAGCGGGGGTAGTCCTCATCGTCCGCCATATACCCGGTGGAGTAAAGGTGAATCAGCCCGCCGACGCCGGTCACTATCAGCGCCATCAGCAGCGATAACGGGTCTACCAGCGCCTCGAAGGAGACGCGGAACTGACCAGCCTCTATCCATCGCCACAGTGTGCTGAGCACCTGCTGCTCTTCGGCGGGGAGCTTCAGCAACTCCAGCAACAGGTACACCGACAGCGCGAACGCGCCCAGCACTACCGCCGTGCCGACAGTGCCAACCACCTTCTTGCCCGCACGCTTCCCGAAGAAAGCATGGAACAGAAAGCCCGCCAGCGGCAAGCCGATAACCAGCCATATCAGGTCAAAAACGCTGTTTGCCAACCTTTCCCTCCGTCAATATCGCTAAAATTTCAACAGGTTCATCTCGTCCACGTTGATGGTATCGCGCAGGCGATAGATAGCCACGATGATGCCCAGTCCGATAGCCACCTCCGCCGCAGCAACCGCCATCACCAGAATCACAAACACCTGCCCGGCGACCTGTGCCCCCAGCTGCGCCTGCTGTCTGGCGAAAGCGAGGAATGCCAGATTCGCCGCGTTCAGCATCAGCTCGATGCACATGAAAATCACGATGGGATTACGCTTGATGACTACGCCTGTGACGCCCATCGCGAACATGAATGCACTGAGAATAAGATACCAGCTTATCGGTACCGCATCCATCCTACAGCCTCCGAATGACCCTGACAATAAAGCTCAGCACCATCGCCACCACGAGGATAACCAGCAGCTCCTTCCAGGCGATTATCACCTCAAAGCCTCCGCTTCGCCATCACAATGGCGCCCACGATGGCAATCAGTAACAGTATCGATGTCAACTCGAATGGATACACCCAGTCAGTGAATAGGAACTTGCCGACCATCTGCACCGTGCCGAGGTCGTCTGCAGTGGGTTGCGCCTCTGGCAAACGGACGAAAACGCCCCCTGCCAGCACAATCACAAACAGCAGTGCCAGCCCCCACGTGACAGGACGCTTGATCTCTCCACGCTCCGATAACTCGGACGGCGAACCGAGATTCAGCAGCATGATGGTGAACAGAAACAGCACCATGATCGCGCCCGCGTACACAATAATCTGCACTGCCGCCACAAACTGCGCGTACAGAAACAGATACAGCACCGCCAGCGCGAAGAAGTTCGCCACGAGATTGAGCGCACTGCGCACCGGATTGCGCACCGCCACGACGCCGATGGAGGTAACTACTATCACCAGCGCCATCGTGATAAACAGTATCTGTCCGAACATCTCTCCCCCCTTACTTCTGCCACCAGAGGACAATAGCTACCAGGAACAGGTTTACCAGAGCGGTCGGCAGTAGCCTTAGCCAGCCCAGCTTCATTAGCATATCATAGCGCAACCGCGGCAGGGTTGCCCGCACCCAGATAAAGAAGTAGATGAATATGCCTAGTTTCAACAGAAACCAGAGCGGACCGGGTATCCACGTGAACGGTACAAACGGCAAAGGCGACAGCCACCCTCCGAAAAACAGCGTCACCATCACCGCCGAAATAGTGACCATGCTGGCATACTCGCCCATGAAGAACATGGCGAACTTCATGCTGCTGTACTCGGTATGGTAGCCCGCGATGAGCTCACTCTCTGCTTCAGGCAAGTCAAACGGTGCGCGATTCGTCTCCGCCAGCATGGCTATCAGGAAAATGCCCGTCGCTATCAATCCCAGCGGGAAGAAGCGGAACACGTGCCAGTGGAGCAATCCAAGACTACCCTGCTGGCTGAGCACCATGTCCCGCATGGACATCGAACCCGTCAGCAGTACCACCGAAATGATAGACAAACCCATCGCCAGCTCGTACGAGATGGTCTGCGCGGAGGCGCGTAACCCGCCCAGCAGCGAGTACTTGTTGTTGGACGACCAGCCCGCCAGTACGATACCGTACACCGTCAGCGAGGTCATCGCCAGCAAGAACAGGATGCCGATGTTTACGTCTGCAATGGGTGTCAGCCGGTCATCCGGTCCCCACGGTATCACCGCAGGCGCACAAAGCACGGGTATCAGAAATCCCGCCGGTGCGAGGAAATAGATGAACCGGTCTACCCGTTCCGGCAAAACGTCCTCTTTGAAGAAAAGCTTGATACCGTCTGCCACAGGCTGTAACAGCCCGGCGGGCCCCACCCGGTT
>CALJAP010000006.1 GCA_938027655.1 uncultured bacterium
GCAGACGCCGTGGAGGTGTAAGAGCGACAGGTTAGGTGATGAAGGTCTGTTAGCAAGCATGGGGTGGAGGGATTGGTGCCGGGTGATTTTGCCCGGTAGGTTGTGCGTCGGTCCGGGATGTCGTGGGAACCCGAAGTGCCCTCCCAAGAATCCTAGCGACCCAGCATACGCAGGTTGTTTGACCATTTGCAAATCTTTCGCTGCCTATTGCAAGGCGCTACCTGAGGGGTCCTCACTGTGTGAGTACGTCTTGAAGCTTGGCTGCGAGGCAATTTGTGCAGATATTAACAACCGCGACTATTTCGGAGGATGCTACACACCGTGTCTCCACCTGCCTAGCACCACGTGCAGCAATTGTTGTGAAAAGCTTTGCCCGGGCGGAGGCCCAGCCATATGTTGGAGAAGGTGCGTCATCGCTCGGGAGCCGGATAGGAATTAGGCAGGCAACCCATTCAACGTCCTTGAACATCTCGTAAAGGAGCCGAAAAGAGGAGGGGGCACAGACATGAAGACGATGGTACTAAGAAAGATAGGCACCAGGGCGTTAGAACCACCTTTATTTTTCCCGCCAGGGACGGAGGTCGTAGGAGTAGAAATAGTAGCTGACAAAAATCAGGGGAAAACCGAGTACAATGTGGGCTATGTCGCGGTGGTACCAGCAAGACGAGAAGAGATTGAAAGGTTCTACCAGCAGCGCTACCGCAACGAAAAAGTACGTTGGTACCATCCGCGCACAGGCGAGACCAAAGGCGTTGCAGTGATTTTCAGCCGTTCACACGGCAAGACGAAGAAAACCGTTGCCACACTGTTATTCTCGGATGGGGTGCGAGGGGAAACTACCTCCAAGTATACCAGCAGCAGACAAGGGAAGTGGACAAGTATATATGCCTTAGTGGAGGCAGAGGAACTTCGTTCTCAGCTGGACGCTCTGGCGAAAGACCCTGCAGGGCATCTTGTTACGTTCTCAATCTACATGCCACAGATTGAACAAGGACAGTGAAACCGTGCGATGGAAGAGGGTATGTCCCTCTTTCCCGGTGCAGGGGTAAGGAGGAGAAGTCTACGAAACCAACATGAGCCAGTTGCATCACTTTGACCCGCTGGGCACGGCGGGGGGGAAACCTATCCCCCCGACCCCCTTCCCTACAAAGGAAGGGGGCTTTCGAATCGAGGCTCCCCTCTCCTCGCAGGAGAGGGGTCGGGGGAGAGGTTTACCAACCAGGCACGGCGGGGGTGGTCACGAGCAGTTCTGCCAGCGTCATCAGCAACAACCTGTATGACGTGTTCGGGGTCAAAAGATATGAGCAGGGTACTGCGGAAACGCCAGTGATTCGTCGTGCACTGCATAGAGGTGAGGACGAGGTTTCTTGGCTCGCCACACGCGGGATTCTCGTCCATCGATCACTTTTCGTTAATATGAGCCTACTCCCTCTATCAGGTGGCAGCATACCCGCAGTAGGCGGAGAAGGTGATCGTCAGAAGTATTGCAGAGGAGTCTACGACACCTGCATGGACATGGCGAAGAGCCAGTATCGGTCTTGCACCGAACTGTGTAGAGCGACTCTGGTGACTTGTGTCTCTCTCTGCCTTCTTGCTGGTCCGTTTATGGTGGAGTGCCAGGCAGGTTGCCTTGCCGTGTATGGCTCGTGTCAAATAATTTGCTCGATCACTAAACTCCAAAAGGAGAGGCAATGCGAGCGTATCTATTGGGATTGTATGGGAGGAAAGCCTGGGGTGGTTCCTCTTCCCCCTTCGGCACCGCCAGCACTGCAGTAGCATTGCTTATGAACTTGTCTAGGCACTCTTGGGAGCTGGCGCGCGATACATACTCTGGTGCGAGCCAGCTCTGCTTTCGACTACCTTGGGGAGGTGTTTCGCATGGCGGAGATCTGGCAGTGGTTTGGTTCCTTATTCAACGCAGAGGGACGCAATCTCATGGTCATTGTAGTGCGCTGGGTTCTGGCATACGCGATACCCATCGTCGCGGTCTACATGTTCATTGGTCATCTCATCGACAGGAAAATCAAGCGATTGGAGAAGCGTGCAAGGCAAGCTGTAGGGTCAGGGAGGCACGAAGAGGCATTAAAAGCGTATGCACGCAGTGCCTTTCTCATTCTGATGTTCCGGTCGCTTTATGGGCAGCGATGGAGCATGGATGATTGGAGCGAGTCGTTAGGCGACCTGTTCTTTGGGTTGGGGAAATACCCAACCGCGGTGTTCTTTTACACACGCGCAGTGTCCAAACAGTTGGGGCGCGATGGGTTTTGGACCTATTTGGAGAATCCCGCTGCACTCGCTCCGGGACTGGAAATTAGCGTGCATGACGCCCCCCTATACAGAAAACTGGGCTATTCCTTGTTAAAGTCTGGCTGCGCAGAGGAGGCAATTATCTGGTTGCGAAGGGCGGTATCATCTTACGAATCCAGCCATGGCGCATGGCTTGCGCTCAGCGAAGCGTACGAGCGGATAGGAAACTTACAAATGGCTTCAGAATGCAAGCAACGAGCTGACGCTGTTTCAGACTAGCAGCAGGAGGTGAACCTATCCTCCTGTCCCTCTCATATAATTGAAGATGGGAAGGGGCATTGTGCCCACCCCCCTGAGCGAAAGATGCAGGAGGGAAGATTAGAACCCCCTCCTCTGCCTGCAAAGGTTGAGCAGAATCGTAGGCTTCCCTACAAGGGAAGGGGGCGTTCGATGCGAGGCTCCCCTCTCCTCGTAGGAGAGGGGATGGGGGAGAGGTTTAAAGGTTCGAACACGCCGCGCTGATGTCTTATCCCCGCATCTCCCGCCAGGCGGTACGCGGGTCAGGCAGATGCTCGCCAGTAAACCATTCCTGCTTCAGGCGAAAGCGAGGTAGCACGCTGCTATTTAGCCACCCCTCCTCGTCGGCGAGCACAGGGATGTAGCTTCCATCCTGTAATGAGAAGACGGTGATTCCTTTGCGTCCCGGACGGGGATCAATCAACCCGTATTCTCGGATACCTTCCCGTTCGTAATCCAGAAACTTCTCCACGCTATCACAGTGTACGCTGTCCTCCGAAATCACCTCTGCAACCACGTCGACGGCACCTGTGGCGCGGTCCTCCGTGAGGCGCGAAAGGTTCTCGCGAAGCACCACGATCAGGTCAGGCTCGCGGGAAGTGTTACTCCGTGTCAAGAAAAGTTCAAACGGCGCGAAGAGAAACTCACCCAACCCGGTGTCGTGCAGGTACTCCTCCAGCAGATAAGAAAGCAAACGTAATACCTCCTGGTGCGACCTCTTTGGTGGCATGAACCAGATGACCTCCCCATCCACCCATTCCGCATGAGTATCTTCGGTTTTCATCTGTAGGAACTGCTCGTATGTCAGGCGTGTCTTTTGCGACGCCAGCGCGCTGTGCATCGGGTAACCACCTCCCTCCGTCAGTATACCGTATCGTTTTACTGAAAAGGCATCGGTGTGCGAGCTTCCGGCTCTATCAGCAGTTCCACCCGAGCCGTGCCCAGTAGCTGCAGAATCAGGCTACCTGACGCCAGATACTGATGCGGTGGGGCAATCGTCATCGGCACGCCGTTGACGCGCACCTGCGGCATCCGCTCCAGACCGTTTACCAGAATATAATAGCGCCGCGATAGCCACGGCGTGATGCGGAAGGAGACCCGTATGCTGCGTGGGTTGCCGGGCAGGGGGGTACGCGCCACCACCTGGTCTATCCGTCCGGGCGCGTGAACCAGCAGTTTCGTCGGGCGCACCGCGTGCAGAGAGTACACCGGCAGGGCATCGAACAACCGGACGGCATCCGTCTGCACCGTGCCCGGGTTAATCGGTGGTCCATCGCGCACTTGCGTGGGCAAGTGGAATACGTCGGGTAACAGCCCCTGCCGTTCAGCGTCGTTCCCCTTCCACGTCATCTGGATACCTGTGGCGGTGATGCCGTCTGCAATCGCGCGCCAGGGACCGCCGTAGGGGTCTACCTGTGCCAGTCGGTACAGGGCGTCGGCATACGCCAGTCCACACCACTGCACGGGTAACCCAAACCACACAGGAGCCACCCAGTTTGTCGCGCCGTAGACGGGGATGGTCGCGTATGTGCCTATCGGGTTGCCCGTCGGATTCACCAGGTACACAAACGGCACGCCTGTCCACGCCCAGTATCTCGCCTGCTCCAGATAGTCCTTGTAGCCGGTCAGCAGGTAGCCCATCAGGTAGGCGCGTACCAGCAAGCCAGCCGCGTAAATGTCGGGGGTATGGAGCGGGATCTCCCAAGTTTGTGCGCCGCGTGGTACGCCGTTGCGAAACTTGTCCATCGCCCGCAGCAGGCGAAGCCCCTCGGCAATCAGCTGGCGGTCGCCGCTGAACGCGCCATGCTCCAGCACCTGCAGCACCGCCGCGGCGGTATACCCGCTGGCGTCGGGGGCGTAGTGCGTGCGTCCGTAGTCGGGTTTGCCGGGTTCAGGACGATAAATCAACGTGCCGTCCGGTTCAAAGCGTGAGACCACCTGCCACCCCACTTGCCGGGCGGTCTCCATGTTCTCGGCGACGCGACCGTACACCAGCGCAGCGACCGGATACGTGTTGTGGGAGATGTTATAGAAGTTCATCGCCCAGGCAGGTACCTGCGCAATGGCTCCGATGGCGGTTTCGCGCAGGCGTTGTGTCAGGGTGGGGTCGGAGGCGTATCCTGCCAGCCACTCCATCAGCACCGCCGCATCCGCTGCGGGTTGAGGGTTAAAGCCGGGCCAGACGGCATGTCGGAACAGGTAGCCCTCGCGGATGCGCGAGTGCAGCCACCCTCCTGCTGCCAGCGAGATGTAGCCTGCGAAGCTCATGCCGATATTTGGCAGGGGCGGCAAGCCGCGCAAGCGCACGTAATGCTGAATAGCCGGCACCACGCTTTCACCTCGTCCGCCGATGAGGGTAGCGTTTAACACCAGAGGCTGATCCGGCTGTAACACGATGGGAATGCTGGGAATCAGCTTGCCCTCCTCGCGGTTTACCCCATCCGAGCCGGGGCTGAGGACACCCATCACATGCGCCCCGGAGGCGAAGAGGCGATCGGGCGAATCGAACAAGGCGCAGAACCGTTGGTCCGGCTGCCAGACCAAGCCAACGTATCGCCCACGCGCCTGTATCGCCATCAAGGGGAAGGTAATCTTGAGGTTATTAGGGACCTGCCTGCGTGCTGCCGCGCCCACCACGTCCGCTTCGGAGCTGCTCGGCTCGTTTTCTAGGTATTCCAGCCCCGCAAACAGCCCCTGCCCTTTGGATGTGCCATAGCTGCCCATGCCGGGAAGTAGCAGGAGCATCGGCAAGAAGTACACCTCGCGCAACCGGTCTACGCTGACCTGCGTCTGGATGTCTATCGCGCCCGGTGCTGTGCTCGGGGTAAACCGTTGCGTTAACAGCCAGCTGCCTCCATCCGGGTCGCGCAGAGTGTACTCCACGACCAGCGCATCCCCTTCGCGCCACAGGCGCGCGTTCTGGATAGCGGAGTGCAGAACCATCCATCGGCTGTCGCTACCCATCTGGTAGCCGATCATCGGTCGGGTGAAGCCGGTGGCCATGCGCTCGCCCGCTACCGTTACCTCAAAGTTACCGGGTGCTGGCAAGCCATGTCGCAGCGTCATGTCGCCGGAGCGCACCTCGTGTACCTCACCCTGCAAATCGGGCGCAACGGGTTGCAGCCACTGCGGTTCCTGGGGGATGTGGCGTACCTCGATACTCATATAGCGTATCCACGCCTTGCCGGACGGACCGGGTGGGTCAATCCGAAAGCGGTAGTTGCCCGGCAAAACGGGCAAGATAAGCGTTGGCTCGCCCCACTGTCCCTGCGGCACGAAAAAACGCACAGACTGTTCCTCTGTTGCCCAGGTGCCGTCCCGGAAGTAAAAAATCTGCCAGAACGTGCCCACTTCCGCTTTAACACGAACGCGCAAATACAACGCCTTATCTGAAGGCAGGCTGTATGGGGGACCGATGGTATACGGGTCTTCACCGGAAATCTCTATCTGCATCCCATCCCATGTGGGCAGCAGCCGACTGATGGCATGGGTAGGCTGCCATCGGGCAACTTCGTACGGGTTGCGAAAATCGATGTAATAGAGCGTTTGTGCGTAGACGGAGGTGCAAACTATCGCTGTCCAGAACACCAAAACACATGTTCTCATCCGGGTGAACACGGTGAGTACCTCCTTCCAAATTGAATCATCAAGGCAACAATAGCATCGACGGGAGGCGATGTCAAGGAGCAGTTGTCTGCGCCGGTGGGCCATTTTTTAAGCTACATCTTTTGCAGGAAACGGAAAGAACCACCACGAAATAATAACAGTAGTACCGTGGGGGTAGTGGCAATGAAGCCAAATAACGAAGCTGCTCTCGTCGCTATACAGATGCGTATTACGCTGGAGGACTACCAGAGCGAGAGACGCCTGGCGAGCCGCATTAACGAGTTGCTTGCTTCTGTCAAGCGACGGGTGCAGACGGATGTTCCTGCGCTAGTTGTCTTTCCCGAGGACGTTGGCCTGGGAATGCTTTTTCTCGATGACTACGAGGCGGTTAAAGGCTGTAAGAGTATCTATGAGGCGGCGGCAGTGCTCTCGCAACGCTACGCCTCATCCATCCGCCGGGCGATGCACTCCTGCAAGGTCTCCTCAACGCGGGCGCTTCTTCTGGTGCTGGGCAAAAAGCTGGAGAGCCGGTATCGCCGTTTGTTCTCACAAGCAGCGCGTCAACACGGTGTGACCCTAGTGGCAGGCAGTGCACCACTACCCGATAGCAGTCGCCCCGGTGAAGTGTACAACACCTGTTACGTGTTTGACCCCGGAGGTCGTTTGATTTTAACACAGCGCAAGGTTCATCTCATCCCGCTGGAACAGCAGGAGGGCATGCACCTCAGCGCAGGCAGGGTGGAAGAGCTGCGAGTAGTGAACACGCCTGTGGGCAAGCTGGGTGTTGCCATCTGTCTGGACGGCTTTCATGCCGACGTTATCGAGACTCTGGTGAGTCAAAAGGCACGTCTGATAGCGCAGCCGTCGTTTAATCCGCTGCCGTGGACGCCTGAGCAAGCAGAAAGCTGGAAGACGGGTTTATGGCAGGCGTGCCAGCAGCATCCCGAGGTCATCGGCATCAACCCGATGATGGTGGGCAGTCTGTTCGATGACGTGGTGATAGAAGGGCGGTCCAGCATTGTGGCACATGTCTCGCGTTCCCGTGATGGTTCGGGGTATCTGGCGCAGGCGAACAGCGCGACGCATGAAGAGATACTAATCGCGGAGATATGCACATGATGACCACATCCTGCTGACAAGGAGGGAGGGAAGGTGCCGCAGGTGCTGGTAATAGGCATCGACGGCGGACAGAGTACCACGCGCGCGCTGATAGCAGACCTCGAAGGCAACCTGCTCGCGCTGGGGGTGGGCGGCGCTGCGAACCACATCCACGAGCCCGGTGGACCGGAGCGACTTCGACGCTCTCTGCGGACGGCAATGAACGGTGCGTTGCAAAGTGCCTCTTTATCCCCGCAGACGCGCTTCGCCGTGGCGTTATGTGGCATGACGGGAGGCGGTGCGCTGGTGGAAGAGATTTGCCGACAGGAGCTGCCCGCTGAGCAGGTGGTTCTGGTACACGACACCCGCACTGCACTGTACTGTGTCACACAAGGTGCGCCGGGCGCAGTGGTGATAGCCGGCACCGGGTCGGTGGCGTTTGGGATGAACCGGTCGGGCGAGACTGCCGCCGTCGGCGGATGGGGATACCTGATGGGTGATGAAGGAAGTGCATATTGGATTGCACTGCAGGCGATAAACGCATGTACCCGCGCGGAGGACGGTCGCATTCCGGCTACATGGCTCAAACGCGCCATCCTGGAGCATTTCGGGGTGGATAGCCTGGGCGCGCTACACCGTCTGATTTACTCTGGGCAGCTCTCGCGTGCCGACCTCGCCTCCGCCGCCAGAACGGTCTCGGACGCCGCTAGGCTTGGGGAGCGCGTAGCGACACGTATTCTCAGCAGCGCGGGCAGAGAGTTGGGGCTGATGGCGGTGGTGGTGCTGCGCAAGCTCCATATGCAGTACAGCAGAGTCGCCGTCGGCATCGTAGGAGGGGTCGCGGCGGCGGCTGAGCCACTGCATGAAGCCTTCCGCGAGCGAGTGTACCGCAGCACGCTGGCACAGGTTGTACGCCCACGCTTCCCGATGGTGGTTGCGGCGGTGTGTATGGCGCTCGAGCAAGCCGGGGTGTCGGTTGGTGAATCGCTATGGCAACGGATACAGGAGCAGATGCCGCGATTCGGGCTGCAAGCGGTGAGCTGAGTGTGTGCAGAGAAGATTCAATGCGCTAGGGAATCGCCCCCGGTAGCACACAACGTCCGGGGGCGAAGTGTACACGGGTCTGTAAACCTACTTCTTCCGCCTGCGCAGAACCAGAGCTGCCACTCCCAGCCCAAGTACTGCAACGCTGGCAGGCTCAGGCACCGGCGCGCCGTTCCACAGAATAGTGTTGAACAAGGCGGCTCCACCATTCGTAGGATTGCCCGCCATAATCTGTACCTGCAGGTAACCGCCCGGCGTAATCCAGCCTGTGAACTGGCTCTGAGCGTCCAGGGTTAGCGCGGGGCTGTCGATGCCGTTTGCCGAGTAAATCACCTTGTAGAGGTTGTCGCTGGGGTCCTGGAAGAACTGTACGCCCAGATGAATGGTATCGCCGGAGTTGTACGACAGTCCGTGGTTGGCATTGAAGCTGTAGAAGGGGAAGGGCCAACCGAAAGCGACCACCTCGTGGGCGTCGGTGTTGACGATGAACTGTCCTTCCGAGTAACCCCACGGCATCCCGATGCGGATCAGGAAGCCAGCCTCTTTGCGCGGAGAGATAGGGCTGCCTATCAGCGTGAGGTCGAACTCCAGCTTCCACGATTCGCTCAGAGGAACCTGCAGTGGGTTCACGCCGTCGCTGGACACAAACCAGGCGTGCCGGTTCGCCCAATCCGGTGCAGCACCATCGCCATCCACCTTGTTGTCGGTAAGCAGCACCGCCGGCAGTGCTTTGATGTGGCTGGAAATGGAGTCGGTGTCGTCATTGAACACTCTGTCCAGAATGACGACATTGCCGACCTGCGCGTTTGCCCAGGTAACAAGTCCCAGGCTCAACACGGTCAACAGCAAGAGTTTCTTCACCATCTAACTTCCTCCTTTCCGTGAAGAACGCAAGGTTTATCCGTTCAGGATAGGGGAGTGCAGGGCCGCTCTCCGCAGTGAGCCATTAACCGGTAAATCAATTTCATCACTTGCTCCCCTCTCTCTGTACGCTAACAATAGCACAAGCTTCCCAAAAAGTCAAGCACTTTTACGAAATTTGGTCGAAAATTTTGTGAAATCACCCTGTAACCCCTTGACAAACTCGTCGGGTGAGGCTATACTAGAAGTGCATTAACCGATTAATGGGTAGCAGCGATGCGACGTGAACGGGTGACCATAACCGATGTGGCGCGGAAAGCGGGCGTGTCCAAAGTCACCGTCTCCTACGTGATTAACGGGCGCGAAGGTAAAGTTCGCATCAGCGAGGAGACACGCCGGCGAATCTGGGAGGCGATACGGGAATTGGGTTATCGCCCCAACGCTGTCGCCCGCGCCTTGACCCAGCAGCGCACGCATACCATCGGGGTGGTGATGCAGTACGCGGCCATTTTCGGCGGATGGTCGGGTTTTATTCTGGAACTGCTGCACGGCGCGTCGCATGAAGCCATCGAGAAGCAGTATGACCTGATGATGTACACCGGAGCACATGGCAACGACGCGGAGCACGAAGCAAACGCGGTGATGGATGGGCGCATCGACGGCGCACTGCTTCTGCGTGACATCGATGACCCCCTGTCGGACATTCTGGCGGACAGCGGTTTCCCGCACGTGCTTATCTTCACCCGTGCTCGCCGTCCCGACGTGTACTACGTGGACTGCGACAACGTGAAGGGCGGTTATCTTGCCACCAAACACCTGCTGGACCTGGGGCATCGCACGATTGTGCATCTGCGCGGAAGCTCGCATTCCGCGCCCGCGCTGGATCGATGGCATGGCTATGTGCAGGCGATGCGCGAAGCGGGCATCGAGCCGGAAGAGGGGTGGGTCATCGAAATGCCCGGTCCACTCTCTGATGCCGCACCGCTGGTGGAGATAATGCGCTCTCCAAACCGACCGACAGCCATCTTCGCCTGGAGCGACGATGTAGCGATCCGCGCCATGCAGGTGCTGCATGAGATGGGGTTGCGCATCCCGGAGGACGTGGCGGTCATCGGCTACGACTCCACCGAGGTGTGTAACCATACCGACCCTCCGCTAACCAGTGTACGCCAGCCGATTTACGAGATGGCGCGTGAAGGAGTGAAAACGCTCGTTCGGCTGATAGAAGGCGAACGCCCCCGTCGCGTCGCCAGAGTGTTCGAACCGACTCTGGACGTTCGTCGCTCTTGCGGGGCTTCCTGAGGTGTAATCTGCAGGAGGGAGGGCTTTTGGGCTTCAAAGATGCTGAATCGGTTAATGTAACATGGTGAGGTGACAGGCATGAACATGAAAAAAGAGGTTAGTCCGCCCGTGGCGATTGCGGTCATCGTGGTCATAGTGGTTCTACTCGTTGTGGGCTACATGGCGATGACGGGTGGCTTCAGCCGCGGCACGCGGACGGCAAAAGAGGCGGGCGCTGGTCCGCCCATGTATCCGGGCGTGATACCCGGCAAAACCAACACTCCCGTGGCTGCGCCGATAACACCGGGCGCGCCGGGGCGATAAAATCGGCAACACATCACATCTATAAAGGAGGTTCGTACAAAATGCAACACAAACGGGCTTTTACGCTCATCGAACTGCTCGTCGTCATCGCGATTATCGCGATTCTGGCGGCGATCCTGTTCCCCGTGTTCTCGCAAGCGCGAGAATCGGCAAGAGTCTCTTCCTGCTTGTCGAACATGAAGCAAATCGGCTTGGCCATTCGCATGTACACGCAGGACTACGACGAGGTGCTTCCTATGCGTCGAACCTGCCCGGGCGCCTGGTGTGCACGGGGCTGTGACGCAAACTGGAAACACATGCTGTTCCCTTACATCAAGAACTGGGACCTGTTCAAGTGCCCCACCAACCCGCTCAGTCGCACTCTGGACGATACCAGCGGTGACCTGGACGGCAACGGCACGGTAGATTGCGAAGTGTATCCGCCCACGGTGCAAAAGACCTTCCGCAGCTACTTCCTGTACCACGCGTTCTTCAAGTCGGGCAACCCTGTTGGCTCCGAAGAGTGGTGGGCTGGCTTCAACTACGCGGAGGTCAACTTCCCTTACCCCGCGAACACGCTCATCGCCGGCGAGCATAAGGATGTCTGGCCAGACTACGGTCCGTGGATCGCATTTGACCCCAACTGGGGCGCCGCCGGTGCTAACTTCGGCGCACGCCATCGAGGCAGCGACCGCGCCGCAAACCTCACCTACCTAGACGGTCACGCCAAGTGGACCACCTGGGATGCGGTCTGCACGCATGATAACCCTGACGGCACGAACAAGTGGGGCTACGCGAAGGACGCCAACGGGAACGTCATTATCGGCGGCATGAACCTGACCTGGCTAGACACCATGTGCAGCACCTTCCGCGAAGCAGTAGCGAACGGTCAGGTGCGCTGAGGCACCCTCCTCGCATGGGCAGGGAAAAACCCTGCCCGTTCTCTTATATACTGAGCAGGAGTCCGAGAACGCGAAGGAGAGATGATGAACACCCAGCAGTTAATGGACGAGGTGCAGAAACGCGCCTGGCAGTTTTTCTGGAACGAATCGCACCCTGAAACCGGTCTCACCAAAGACCGCGCTAACAACTTCACTGCCGATGATTACACCGTCGCCAGCATTGCCAGCACGGGGTATGCACTGGCAGCAAATGTGGTGGCAGTGCAGCGGGGCTGGCTGGAACGCAAGCACGCTGAACGAAGAACACTCAGCACCCTGCGTTTCGTGCTGGACCACATGTTCCACTTTCACGGTTGGCTGTACCACTTCACAGACTGGCGCAACGGCAAGCGCGTATGGAACTGCGAGGTGTCCACCATCGACACCGCGTTATTTCTGGCAGGCGCGCTGCTGGCGGCGGAGTTTTTCAAGGGAGAAGTCGCTCAGCTGGTGGAGCGGTTCTACCGGAGGCTGGACTTTGAGACGATGCGCACGGACGGAGGAAACAAGCCTCACGAGCTGCTGCTTTCACACGGCTGGCGACCGGAAAACGGCTTCATCAGCACACGGTGGCATTCTTACTGCGAGCATATCGTTCTGTACATTCTCGCTCTGGGCGCACCGCACCAGAACCTGCCTGAGAAGATGTGGGATGCCTGGCAGCGCCCGGTGGTGGACTATCAGGGCAAGTACGAGCACCTCGCCGGTGGACCGCTGTTCATGCATCAGATGTCGCACCATTATATTGACCTGCGCGGGCGCCGCGACCGACTGGGCTGGGACTACTGGGTTAGCTCCGTCAACGCCACGCTTGCCAGTCGGCAGTTCTGCATCGACAACAAAGACAAATTCAAGACTTTCGATGATGATGTATGGGGACTGACCGCCTGCGACGGTCCCGACGGCTACCGCGGCTACGCAGCGATCGTCATGTGGGATAAACCCGACGGCACGGTGGCTCCTACCGCGCCGATAGGCTCCATCATTTTCACCCCAAAGGAATCCCTCCGCGCGATGCAAACTATGTACGACCGCTACGGCTCCCGGATTTGGGGACGCTACGGCTTCAGCAACGCCTTCAATGTGGACCGTGACTGGTGGGATAAAGACGTTATCGGCATTGACCTGGGCATGGCGTTGCTGGCGATAGAGGACTACCGCACTGGAGGTGTGTGGAAGCTGTTTATGCGCCGTCCGGAAGTGAGGCAAGGTCTGCAACGAGCCGGGTTGCACGTGACGAAGGAACCGGAGCCGCGCCCTTTGCGGAAACCACTCTGAGCACAACCACAAGGGGGTTGTCCCTACAGGCGTCGGCTTTCTCGCGTGCGGCGGCGGGGAGAGGGCTGTGGGCGAGTGTCTGGCTCGTAAGGTATGGGCACGTAATCCACGCTCGCCTTTCTCTGCACAGGCTGGGGGTAAAGCGCCATGAGCCGGTGCACCTCCTCGGGGAGGTCGGTGGTCACTGGTAGCCCCAGCGCTTTCGCCTCTTCCGCGCAGATAGGGTAGTCGTGCGTCCACGTGCCTTCGCTGAGCAGTGCTGCCAGCTGCTTCGCCCTATCTTCGGGCATCTTCGAGGAGAGAATCTCCTGCAGCAGGTGGCGCACCTGCCATATGGCTTTGCGGGCAACATCGGCTAATATCAACGTGCGGTCATCCACACGCTCCGGCCGCTTCATCTCCACCGCTCGTAGAATAGAGGCGGCAGGGTATTCGCCTAGCTGAGGGTCTACTGGTCCCAGTACCGCATGTGGGTCCATCACAATCTCGTCTGCCGCGAGGGCGATTAACGTACCGCCAGACATCGCATAATGCGGCACAAAAACGGTCACCTTCGCCGGGTGGTTGCAAAGAGCACGGGCGATTTGCTCGCTGGCAAGTACCAAACCGCCCGGCGTGTGCAAGATAAGGTCTATGGGTCTGTCTGGCGGGGTCATGCGCACGGCGCGAAGCAGTTCCTCAGCATCCTCGATATTAATGTAACGGAACAGGGGGATGCCGAACAGCGCCAGAGCTTCTTGGCGGTGTATCATGGCAATCACGCGCGTGCCTCGCTTCTTCTCGAAAGCGGCAATTGC
>CALJAP010000007.1 GCA_938027655.1 uncultured bacterium
CTGGCAAGCGACACGACTGCTACTGAAATAACTACTGCCGCTGTAGTGACAGGCGGCCTGGTAAGCCAGCCGGTGAACGTTCTCATCGGACATCCTGCTCTTTTGCTATCTGGAATTATCGGAAGAAAAAGGGTGTTTCGCAAGAGGTTTGTCAAGCGTTACACCTTGTGAGGCAATCGGTTTGTTCCTGTTATTCTGAGCGCAAGCGAAGAACCTCTTTGGCGCGATGGGACGAGATGCTTCGCTAGCGTTCAGCATGACGAGACGGCTTGGCAGGAGCCTCGTCCTCCAAAAGGATGAAACACGACAGATAGTATTTTTGCGGGATTCTTTCGAAAATCTCCCCTAACCCCCTTGACAAACATGGCAAAGAGGAGTATTCTAAAGGTAGTTAATCGTTTACCGTTAAGCGATTACTAAAAGTCAATGGGGGAACAATGCGAGTAACAATCAGAGACATAGCGAACCGATTGAATCTGTCCACCGCAACGGTGTCCAAGGTGTTAAGTGGTCGCGAGAGTACATTTATCTCGGAGGCAACGAGGCAAAGGGTGTTGGAGACGGCGCGAGAGATGGGCTACCGCCCGAACCGGGTAGCGCGTGCGCTGGTGACCGGCAAAACCGACATCATCTCGCTGTGGGCGGAAACGCTGGCGCCTTATCACACGGAGGTGGTAAACCTGCTGATGGACCAGATGCGCCCATATGGATTCGAGCTCATCGTGACAGATATGGTGAAGCATCCGGACTGGCGTGCCTACTGCGAGAAGTTCCCGCAGTGGCAGGTGGACGGTATCATCGCGCTGGATTCGCCGCGCTGCGTGCGCGTGTATCACGAGGCGAATCCGATGGTGCGCACCCCACTGGTAAGCATCGGCGCGTACTATCTGGAAGAGGGCGATTTCGTGGGGGTGGACCTGTACTCCGGCGCGGTGGAGGCGGTTCAACACCTGCTGGAGGCAGGTTGTCGGCGTCCGGCTTATCTGGTATGCGAGTACGGTCACCATGTGGGAGACGCCCGCTACGATGGCTACATCTCGGTGATGCAGCAGGCGGGGCTGGAGCCGCTGGTCATCGTGGCGGAACAGTCATCGCGTCCCAGCGCACGACAGCGGATGCACGAGTATTTGCAAGAGCATCCCTGTCCTGACGGCTTATTCTGCTTCAACGATGAGATGGCAATCGGCGCATACCGCGCCCTGTGTGAGCGGGGCATCCGTGTGCCGGATGATGTGGCTATTGTGGGCTGTGACGGCATTATGGACACAGAGTATCTGGAACGACCGCTGAGCACCGTCGTGCAGCCGGTAGCGGAGATGTGCCGGTTGGGATGGGAGTTTCTGTTGCGACGCATCGAAAACCCATCGGTTGCGCCCCAGCAGGTGTTGTTGAAGGCGCATCTGGTGGTGCGTGATTCGTCAACGAGGAGGTAAATGCACAAGGCAACTCTTTCGGCAGTCGATCTGCCGTGAGACCTATATACCCAAAAGGAGGTTGATACCCATGAAACGCGCATTTACACTCATCGAGCTGCTCGTGGTCATCGCGATTATCGCGATACTGGCAGCCATCCTCTTCCCCGTGTTCGCGCAGGCACGGGAGAAAGCCCGTCAAGCAGCGTGCTTGAGCAACTTGAAGCAGCTGGCGCTGGGCGTCATCATGTACACCCAGGACTATGACGAGACGTTCCCACGCGACCACTCCATCTGGCCCACGCCGCCAGGGGGGCACTACGGTGTCTGTGGTCGGCGCAACGTGAACGCCCGCATCGAGACCAAAATCGCTCCCTACCTGAAGAACCTGGACATCTTCTGGTGCAACAGTGCCAACCCGCAGGCGACGGGCGTGGTGGTGTGGACGGCGGACGGCAACGTGCCTGCCGGGGGACAATGTCGATGGAACGGCTGGGCGTATCCCGACTTTATGTGCTTCCCGGGTGACACCAGCAAGGGACGCCCCTTCAGCTACGGCTGGAACGTGTACTCCTTAACCAACCCCTATCACGACCCGAACTACCCGGACGGTCAGGAGGGTAACTGCATTCGCGGTTTTCCACCTGTTCCACTGGCAGCGGTGACCTCGCCCGCCACGAAGGTGATGCTGATGGACGGTCAGCATAAGGATATGGACGTATGGCGTGCGCCCTTTGCCAACTATCCGGGCTATCCGATTCAGGCGGTAAACTGCGACTCGTGCTGGCCGGGACTGCCTATGCCGTGTGGCGACCGAACCGCCATCGTCCCCAGCGCGCACACCCGCCACTCGCTCGGGCAGAACTGGGCGTACATGGACGGTCATGCCAAGTTCATGCCGCACCGCGAGCTGTGCAAACCCTGGCCCGCTGCGTGGACAGATGTGTGGCAGAAGTACTGGTGGCATGATATGCCCTAGCCGAAGCACCTCCTCCCCTTCTCCCATCTGGGGGGAGGGGAGGGCAACACGCGCGATAGCGTTGACATAGAGTGCCTGTTTATCCTGTGAAGGAGGTGAACATCATGAAACGGTTCGCTGCAACATTAGCAGCAATGGTGATGCTGGCGTGCTGTGCCCGGTGGGGAGATGCGCAGAAGCTCATCTGGTTGCCGAACCTGCCCGGTGGAAACTATAGCCGCGCATGGGCAGTTTCTGCGGACGGCAGTGTGGTGGTCGGCGAGGCAGAACCGTCCCGCCGAGCGGTGCGCTGGGTACGGAGTGGAGCGGACTATCTGGTTGAGGACCTGGGTACACTGGGCGGCAGCGAGAGCTGGGCGTTCGGCGTCTCCGCCGATGGCTCGGTCGTAGTGGGGAACGCCCGCGACGGTTCTCAAGCCATGCGAGCCTATCGGTGGACGAGGGAGACCGGCATGGTGGACCTGGGCACGCTGGGCGGTCCCCAGGCGCAGGCGTTTAGCGTTTCCGCGGATGGTTCTGCGGTAGTGGGCGTCTCCGACTCTCCGGCGGGTATCCGCGCCTACCGGTGGATGCTCGCCGGCGGCATGGAGAATCTCGGCGACCTCGGTGGAGGTGCCAGCGTGGCTTACGGCATCTCCGCCGATGGGCAGGTTGTGGTGGGTATTTCCGTCAAAGTCTGGCCCACCGAGATCCCTGCCTTCCGCTGGACGGCTCTTACCGGAATGCAAAGCATCGGCACGCTGGGCGGTGTACAGGGTGAAGCACGCGCAGTCAATGCCGATGGTTCCGCTATCGCCGGCAGAGCGCAGGACGCCACAGCTCAATGGCGTGCCTTCCACTGGACAGCCAGCACCGGTATGCGCGACCTGGGCACTCTCGGTGGGGTGACTGCGGAGGCTTACGCCATCAACGCGGACGGCTCGATAGTAGCCGGAAGGTCCCGAACAACAGAGGGACCCTGGCACGCTGCGCGGTGGAGAGTGTCCGACGTGTCCATCGTAGCAGAAGACCTGAACGTGGTGTACGCCAGCCTGCTTGCGCCCGGCGATGTGCTGGAACGTGCCCTGAGTATCTCGCCGGATGGGCGATACATCGCAGGTAGCGGAACGCACGACGGCGCGACCCGGGCATGGATACTAGATACGCGCGTCGCTTACAGCATTAAGGGCAACATCGTGCTGGGGGATTTCCTTGGCGACATCACGCTGGTGCCTGTTCCCGTGCAATTGAGGCAGGGCGGTACGATAGTCCGTTCCGAAACTCTCCTCCTCGACGCGAGCGGGAACTACACCATCCCTGACGTAGAACCGGGCACGTACGACCTCGCCTTCAAAGCCAGCCACTGGCTGCGCGTGGTGGTGCCGGGTGTGCAGGTAGTGGACGCCGATGTCACCGGCGTCGATGTCTCCCTCACCAACGGCGACATCGATGGCGATAACGAGGTGACGCTGTTCGACTTCGGTGCGCTGGTCGCCGCGTTCGGCAGTGTGCCCGGCGATGGCAACTGGAACCCCGACGCCGATTTAGACGGGGATGAGGAGGTCACCCTGTTCGACTTCGGCGTGCTGGTGCGCAACTTCGGCGCAATTGGGGATGAGTGAATCCGTTGCCTCGGGGGACCCTCATTCCCTGCCCCCTTCTCCTCAAGATGGGGAAAGGGGGTTCTCTCGTCGAAGGGAACCTTGCCCATTTGGCGAACTACTATCCCAATCCTTCATCAAGAGGGTTAGAGGATGCGTAAAGCAAAATGGTGGCGCACGGTACTGACGCTTAGCGCGTGCCTTATCGGCATCGGTTTTCTGGTTCGGAGCGTGCTCTGTAAACTGCAACCGCCGGTCAAGAAACAGACCGTGATGGTTCCCATGCGCGACGGCGTGCGCCTCGCGACCGACATCTACTTTCCCGAAGGCAACGGTCCCTTCCCTGTTATCCTGCTGCGTTCCCCGTACGACCGCAAACTGGGCGAGGGCATCGCGCAAGACGCGGCGCGACGGGGCTACGTGATGGTCATCCAGAACACGCGCGGGCGGTTTGGCTCGGAGGGAGAGAACCTGCCCTTCGAAACTGACGGCTGGGGCAAACTGCGTGACGGCGAGGACACGGTAGAATGGGTTGCCCGACAGCCCTGGTGCAACGGCAAAATCGGCACATGGGGTGGCTCCGCGCTGGGCATCACGCAGTATCTGCTGGCGGGTACGGGCACGAAAAAGATAACTGCTCAGCATATCACCGTCGGCGCACCGAGCCTGTATCACGGCGTGGTATACTGGGGAGGGGTATTCCGCAAAGCGATGATTGAGGACTGGCTGCGCATCAGCGCATTCAGTCCCGACGCGCTCAAAATCTGGACATCCCATCCCACCTACGATGCCTACTGGCGCGAACGCGATATGACCACTCGCTATCGCTTCGTCAACGCACCTGCCATCCATATCGGCGGGTGGTATGACATCTTCGCGCAGGCAACGATAGACGCCTTTGTGGGTATGCAAACACGAGGCGGACCGGGCGCACGCGGTAAACAGAAGCTACTGATGGGACCGTGGACGCACGGCGTGTTTCAAGATAAAGCGGGAGAACTCGCATTCCCTAACGCTAAAAACCCTCCGATGACCGCACACGATATCTGGAAGTGGTTTGACCACTATCTCAAAGGCGTCGATAACGGGGTGGAACGCGAACCGGCGGTCACTTACTACGTGATGGGCGATGTAACCGACCGCAGCGCGCCTGGCAACGAATGGCGTACCGCCGACGGGTGGCCCCCTGTTCCCGCCACACCGACTCCTTTCTATCTGCACCCGAACCGCTCTCTATCCACGCAAAAGCCCGAAGAGGGTGGCACGCTCAGTTACACCTATGACCCCCAAGACCCCGTGCCGACAGTGGGAGGACCACGCCTGACCCTGCCCGCCGGAGCGATGGACCAGCGCAAAATAGAGAGCCGCCCCGATGTACTGGTGTTCTCCAGCGAGCCGCTACGCGAGCCAGTGGAGGTCACGGGCAGGGTGAAAGTGGTGCTGTGGGCGTCCAGCGACGCACCCGATACCGATTTTGTGGCGAAGCTGTGCGACGTGTATCCGGATGGGCGTTCCATCAACATCTGTGAGGGCATCCTGCGTGCGCGATTTCGCGAAGGCTTCTCGAAGCAAAGATTGATGAAGCCGGGCACGCCTTATCGCTTCGAGATAGACCTGTGGAGTACCAGCATTGTGTTCAACCGGGGGCATCGCATTCGGGTGCATATCACCTCCAGCAACGCGCCCGCCTTTGACCCCAATCCCAACACAGGCGAACCCTTCCGCGCCAGCGAGCGCACCCGCCCCGCGCACAACACGATATACATGGACGCCAAACGCCCAAGCCACGTGCTGTTGCCGGTGGTGCGGCGGTAGCTCAGAACATCGGCAGGCACTCGAGCCGAACTTCCCAGCGCCTTGTGCCGCGCTGTAGAAGCACGCGCTTGAACGTTCCCTCTTCGCCTGTCAGCCACTTCTGCACTTCGGAGGGAGGCACGCCTCTGGTGGGACGTCCGTTCACTGCCAGAACCTCGTCGCCGCGCTCGATGCCTGCTTCCCACGCGGAGGAAAGTGGGATGGTCCCCGCCACCTTTGCCCCCTCTGCTGTCAAGTCCAGCACAATGCCCACCGTCGCGGCGTCATCCAGAGAAGCAGGACGGGGCATTCGTTGTAGCACCACCGTACGCATCGGATAGTCAATGGTCAGGCGGAAGTGGCGCAGCAGGTTATTGCCCAGCAAGCCAAAGCCCGCTTCGGAAAGTATCTGCACCGGCGCGCCCTTCGGGGCTGGCGAGGAGAACATCATCGTGACGCCCCGGATGGTTGCTCCCGCGACCTTTACCGAACCGGCGCGCGCTGCCTGAGGGATGTTGCCCGCACCTCCCACTCCCAGCGTAAGCCCTAGCGACGCCGACCGCAACGGCTGCCATCGCTGTGCCGCCTCTACCGGAAGGATGCTCATCGCTGCGCCGGTATCCAGCAGCATCGGCACCCTGCCGATGTCCTCTACCTCCACCTCCAGTATCGGCGTCGCGCCCATAAAGGAGACCTGTTTCGCCCATCCAGGAGGCAGTGCGCCTCCTGACCTCTCCAGCATCACTGTCCGCCGGTGATAGTCTAGCGTCACGCGAAACCGGTTGAGCACGTTGAAGCCCAGTACGCCGCCAAAGCGACCGCCTCCAATCAGGCGAATCAGTCCCAGGTCGGTCACCGCTACCTGCACGTCTCGCAGGTGCACGCCCCCTATCTGCAGGCTCGCCAATCGGGTCACCGAAGCGGCTCCTTGTCCGCTCGCGCCCAGTACGTTCATCCTCTCGCCCGGCGGCAGATGCAGCGCCTGCGCAACCGGCTGGTCAATCACGGTAATACCTGCGCCGGTGTCCAGCATCATCAGGTAATCGCGCCCGTTCAGCTTCACCTCCACGAATATCTCGCGCTGGGAGAAACGAACGGGCAGGGTGACAGGCACTCCCACCGGCGGGGGCAGAGGAGCAGGCGGTTTCAACTTCGGCAACAGCGCGCTTCTCGGCAGGTGCTCCACCCGCTCCCAGCGCACCGTTTGGGCATGGCGGTCGTCTTCGTAGACCTTCATCTCTGCAGGCAGACGTGCGCCGTTCCACCCTTTCCACTCCACAGGGATAATCACGAACTGCGTGGGGCGGCGGCGGAAGTCGTCACTCTCGTGGTAGCCCCATGCCAGCAGGTTGTCCTGCCCGTCGCAGTAGATGTCCCACGGAGTGCCCGACTGCAACACCACCGTCAACCAGCGTGCCTCGCGCCCATCGGGCAGGGCGGTTATGCCGCAATCTATCACGCCCAGCTGCCCGCTTGCCGCACGCAGAAGAGTCTCTCGCAGGCGCAGGGGAGAGAGCCTGCCGAACTGTTGAACGTCGCTCGTATCGATGGGTAGCACCAGCCCGTGCTGTTTTCGCCACCCGGAGGCGGTCGAGGCATCGTACGCGCTCTCGCTGGCAACACCGCCTATGCGCAGATGAACGTAGAAACTGACGCCATCTTCCACGAGCGTCATCGCACCCGTGTTGGTCATCGGGTAGAATACCTGCACCGTGCCGCTCAGGCGCAAGACGGGCGACGCTCGCCCAGCAGCAGCGCCCACAATTTGCGAAGCAACCAAAATGCGATTCAGGCGCGGGATCGCGCCGTTTCCAGTTTCAGCTGTCCACATGCGGCGGAAATGTCGTGTCCTTTCTCTACTCGTTGTGTGACGGCAATCCCCGCCTCCTCCAGCACCCTGCGGAAGCGAGCCACACGCGACGGCTCGGGACGGACAAAGCCATCAGGCGTCTCCACCTGATTGAACGGTATCAGGTTGACATTGCATACCAGCCCCTTCACCAGCCGCGCCAGCGCGTGCGCATGATGCGGTTCGTCGTTGACGCCGCGAAGTAGCAGGTACTCGAAGGTCACTTTGCGCCCGGTCACCTCCGTATAATGCTGGGCGGCGTCTATCAGCTCCTGCACTTTCCACTTGCGCCCAACGGGCATGATGCGCGCCCGCAGCTCATCGTTGGGGGCGTGCAGGGAGATGGCAAGCGTTATCTGCAGACGATGCTGTGCCAGCTCGTAAATAGCGGGCACTACGCCGACGGTGGAAACGGTGATGTGTCTCTGCGAGATGCCTACCTCTCTGTTCAGCAGCAGGATGCTTTTCACCAACTCCTGCAGGTTCCACAGCGGCTCACCCATGCCCATGTACACCACGTGGCTGATACGTTGACCGCTTATCTGCCGGATGGAAAGCACTTCGTCCACCATCTCACCGGCGGTGAGGTTACGGGTGAAGCCCATCTGCGCGGTAGCACAGAAACGGCATCCTGCAGCGCAGCCTACCTGCGAAGAGATGCACACGGAGGTGCGGTCATCATAGGGCAGGAACACCGCTTCCACGCGCTCGCCGTCCGCCAGCGCGAAGAGATACTTCACCGTACCATCCGCCGACTGTTGTGCGCGAACGACCTCCAGCCGTCGCAGGGGCAGTAGTTCCGGCAGGGCTTGCCGCAGGCTCAGAGGCAGGTTGGTCATCTCGTCATAAAGGCGTGCGCCCTTGCGGTACACCCACTCTGCTATCTGCTGGGCGCGGTAGTCCGGTTGCCCCAGCGTGCGCACCACCTGCAGTATCTCCTCGCGCGTTGCGCCGGGCAGGACGGTCATGGGGCATTACTCCTCCACGATAATCGGCACGATGAAACAGCCGTCGCGCTGGTCAGGGGCGTTGCGGAGAACCTCCTCCTGGGGTAGGGAGGGTTTTACCGCGTCTTCACGGAGCACGTTGTACACAGGGAATGAGTGCGCGGTCGGCTCTACGCCGGTGGTATCCAGCTCCTGCAGTCGCTCGAACTGCACCATCAGGTTATTGATGTGCTTTTCCATCTGGCGCATCTCCTCTTCGCTCATCGCCAGTCTCGCCAGCCGTGCGACATGGGCTATCTGTTCCAGCGTCAACCTTTGTGCCATTGTCGTCGCCTCTCTCCGTTAATCTGCTACCGCGTGCGGGAGCACGATGGTATCCAGTGTTCGGTCGTGGTACACGCGCCGAATCGCCTCCGCGAACAGGTGCGCTGTCGGTATCACCGTCACGCGGGGATGCTGGTGGTGCTGGGGAATGGTATCGGTGAGTGCCAGCTCCACCACCTCCGGCTGCATCACCCGCAGGAGAGCGTCGCCCGCCAGCACACCATGCGTCGCGGCTACCCGAACTTCGGGAATGCAACCCTGTCGAATCAACGCCTTCACACACGATTCTACCCGTTTTCCTGTAACTATCATATCCTCGATAATGAGCGGTTTCAAGCCCTCTACGTCGCCTGCAAACCGGATGTGTGCCGGGTTCTCTGTGCGTCCGCTTCGGGCGTAAGCGACCGCGAGAGGAGCCTGCAGCTTCTGCGCTACCGCCCGCGCCAATCGTACCGCACCCGCATCGGGAGCAACCACCACCAGGTTTTCCTCCCTGAGCCGGATAAAGTGATGCGCCAGCAAGGAGAGAGCGCTGAGGTCGTCTACCGGAATGTGGAAGAAGCCGGTAATCGCCTCCGCGTGGAGGTCCATGGTAATCACGCGGTGTGCTCCGGCGGTGGTCAACATGTCCGCTACCACTTTGGCAGGCACAGGGTCGCGCGGGGTGCTCTTCTTCTCTTGCCGCGCGTAGGCGTAGTACGGTATCACCACCGTCAAGCGGGCGGCAGAGGCGCGCCGCAGGGCGTCCAACAGAATGAGCAGCTCCATCAGGTTGTCGTGGATAGGCGGGCAGAGGGACTGGATTACAAACACATCACATCCCCGCACCGTCTCATGGCATTCCACGCGCACCTCCCCGTCGCTAAAACGGCGTACCATCAGCTCGCCCAGCGTCACGCCGAGTTCGGTCGCGATACGCTGTGCAAGAGCGGGGTTCCCGTTTCCTGCAAATAGCTTAAGCGGTCGGCGCTGCCTCATGAGTAGACGGAGAGGGGGCGGTGCTCCACCGCCCCCTGAACCTTAGAAGCGGTAACCGATTAGAATGGTGGTGCTATCCCCACGGAAGTCCATCTCTTTGCCGGTAAGGTGGTAGTTCAGCTCGACGAAGATTTTCTCGTTGATGTCGTAGCCGAACACAAACTTGCCGCCAAACACGGTCTTCGCGCTGACACCGGCAGGCTTCAGCACATATGCGCCCGCGCCCACACCGATGTAGCCCTTGAACTTCTCGGAGGGGTCTACCGAGAACACCTGCGTCAGGGTAAGGGCGGTGATGCTGGAGGACTGACCGCTTTGGCTACGGGTGTAGTAATCCACGCCCAGCAACAGTTCGCCCTCGCCGATAGGCGAGCCGCCGCGCAGCTTCACATCCGCGCCCACAGCCAGCCACACATCGCCTACCGCGCGCATGTTCGCGCGGTTCACCACGTTAGCGCCCACGCGCACGCTCACATCGGTCGCAGGGTTGTCGAACTGCGCCTGAGCCTGCTGCGCTGCGAAAACGCCAAAGGTCAGCGCCAGAGCAAACAGCGCTGCGAAACGAGTCAAGCCTTTCACT
>CALJAP010000008.1 GCA_938027655.1 uncultured bacterium
AATCTGGTGGTGCAGGCGGATATCGTGGACGCCGAGACGGGGGTACAGCGCGCGTGGGTGGTGCGCAAGGGGCTGAATGCCTCGCAAAGCGAAGTGGAAATGCAGCCGGTTGAGGGAACAGGTACGTATCGTGTGGTGATAACAGAGGCGACGGCGCGCATCCAAGTGAAAGCGCAAGACCGCGCAGGAAACCTTGCCCAGAGCGAGGAGACGCGAATCTCTCCACCTCCTCCGCCTTTCTAAACGGTTGCTCGCCTCCGTCTGATGTGGTATCATTAGGGCGGTAGCATCGTCTATCAACGGAGCGAGCAGATGGAACCTTTGATACAGGAACTCTCCTCACCGGGCAGATGTGGGGTGAACCTGCCAGCATGTGATGTACCCGAACGCCCGGCGGAGGAGTTGCTGGGCGCGGAAAATTTGCGGGATGACCTGCCCCTGCCTGAGGTGAGTGAACTCGACGTTGTGAGGCATTTCGTGCGCCTCTCTCAACGCAACTACGGCATCGAAATCGGCTTCTATCCGCTGGGTTCCTGCACGATGAAGTATAACCCGCGCGTGCACGAGAAGATTGCTTCCCTGCCGAACTTCGCGCAACTGCATCCCTTGCAACCCGAATCCACCGTGCAGGGCGCGCTGCAGTTGCTGTGGGAGCTGCAGCAGTATCTGGGCGAAATCGCAGGGATGGATGCGGTCACCCTGCAGCCTGCGGCGGGCGCACACGGTGAAATCCTCAGCCTGATGGTTTTCAAAGCGTACCACGCCACTCGAGGGGAGGCAGAACAGCGCAAGGTAGTACTCGTGCCGGACTCAGCGCATGGCACCAATCCCGCGTCGGCAGCCTCCTGTGGGTTCACCGTGCGCACCCTGCCTTCCGACCAGCGGGGATGCATTGATCTGCGGGCGTTGCGCGAGGCAGTGGGTGCGGATACCGTCGGGCTGATGCTGACCAACCCCAACACGCTGGGGCTGTTTGAAACGCACGTACGCGAGGTGTGTGACACGGTGCACGAGGCAGGCGGACTGGTGTACTGCGACGGCGCGAACCTGAACGCCTTGCTGGGCATCGCGCGACCGGGAGACATGGGATTCGACGCGGTGCACTTCAACCTGCATAAGACCTTTTCCACACCGCACGGCGGAGGCGGACCGGGGGCGGGTGCGATTGCGGTCAAAGCCTTTTTGGAGCCTTTCCTGCCCGTGCCGGTGGTCACCCGCCGCAGCGACGGCAGCTTCGCGCTGGAGTACAACCGCCCGCAGAGCATCGGGCGCATTCACTCCTTCTACGGCAACTTTCTGAACGCGGTGCGCGCCTATGCCTACATCCGCACGCTCGGGCCTGAGGGTCTACGTGCCGCCGCCGAGCACGCGGTGCTCAACGCCAACTACCTGCGCGTCAGACTGCAGCACATCTTTCCCCCTGCCTACGACCGTACCTGCATGCACGAGTGTGTGCTCACCGCCCAGCGTTACAAGACGGAGTATGGCGTACGCGCGCTGGACATTGCCAAACGGCTGATAGACTACGGCTTCCATCCGCCAACGATGTACTTCCCGCTGATTGTGCCTGAGGCACTGATGATTGAGCCGACGGAGACCGAGAGCGTGGAGACACTGGACGCTTTCGTGGACGCTTTGCACCGAATCGTGGAAGAGGCACGCGAACATCCCGAACTGCTACACGACGCGCCGCACCATACCCCCGTCCGTCGGCTGGACGAGGCAAAAGCGGCGAAGGAGCTATGCGTGTGCTGGCAACCTGGCGACTGATTCGAGACGGGGCAGGCGACGCAGCATGGAACATGGCGGTGGACCAGGCGATACTGGAGGCGGTGATCGCCGGCGAACAGCCTTCCACTGTGCGCTTCTATCGCTGGGCAAAGCCGTCCGTGTCGCTCGGGCGATTTCAGCAGAGCGAGAAGGTGCTCGACCTCGCCCGGTGTCGCGAACGGGGTGTACAGGTGGTGCAGCGGCTAACAGGCGGCAAGGCGGTGTTGCATGGGCATGACCTCACCCTGTGCGTTGTTGCTCCTCTGCGTTTTTTCGCTCCGGCGCACCGGGTGCTGAATGTGCATCACCGATTGGTGTGCGCCCTGGCGAGAGGCTTCCGAACCCTAGGGGTCGTCAGCCGTCCCGTCTCTCGCATCGATGTGCGCGCCCTGCGAGGTTCGCACGCCGGTTGTTTCGAGCACCCTCTGCCCGGCGACCTGACCACCCCACAAGGGGTCAAGCTGGTCGGCGGTGCACAGTATCGGCGGGCAGAAGTCGTCATGGAGCAGATGAGCATACCCATCGAACCCCTGCCTGAGGCGCTAAGGGGCTGTTTGCAGCCGTGGAGCGAGCCTGCGCCCTCGCCGTTGCAGGGCGTTTCGGAGGGGAAGTTGATAGATGCGATTGTAGAAGGCTTCATCAGCGAGTTCGGCATAGAGTGGCAAGATGCCCCCTTGAGCGATGTCGAGGTTGTTCGGGCGCAGCGTCTCCTGATGAGGTATCGCTGACAACCGGTTCGCTTAAAACCGCACCCCCAGCTTCAACCGTGCCTCGTACTCGGTCTGGTTGGGCTGGAAGATGCGGTCGCGCTCATAAGTGGTTAAAGTCCCCTCGAGGCTGATGTTGAAGATGTCGCTCAGCGCGTACCGGTAGCCCAGACGGTAGGTGTGCGCGCTCAGCTCACTGGTAGTCTGCTGGCGGTTCAGGCGATAGCCAGTCAGCAGTTCCATCAGCGGCGAGAAGCGGTAGACCAGTGCCACATCCGCCAGCGTGATGTTTGTGTTGCTGAGCAGGTCGCGCTTGATGCCCATGCTACCCTGCAAGGTGAGGGCACTCATCCTTGCCTGCAGTTTCATCTCCGCCTGCTCCTGTTGTTGGATGTTGCCTTTGTTGTCTTCCGGGTTGCGCGTGTAGCTGCCTGTCAGGCTGAGCGACTGCGAGGGGGTGACGCTCAGCGCCACTCCCCATGTCTCTGGCGGAGCACCGCCACCCGTCAGGCGCAGGCGATGGGTAGCGTCTACCCGCCAGGTGCGATTGGGTGCAAGCTGTGCTCGCAAGGTGCGAATGTAGCCCTCCCGGGTGCCCGTGTACATGCCCTGCACGCCGGTCTCCAGACGGATGCCCTGCCAGGGTTGCAGCGCCAGCAGCACGTCTTGCTTTAGCGATGCCTGCTCGCCTGTTGTTTCCAGTGATGCACCGGTCTCCAGCTGCATCGTCGGGCGAGGAGTACTCACCATGCGCAGGCTGGTAGCAGTGGTGCGGTCGCCTATTTCTCCTTGCCGTTGCACATAGCTGCCCAGCAAGCGATAGGCGGATGAGGGTTTCGCCTCCAGTCCCAGGCTCAGCTCCGTCTGCTGTTTTTCCCCGATTTCATCGTAGCGAATGCCCGTGCGCAGCTGAACCCCCTGCATGGGCGAGGTGGTAACACCCAGCGAGGCGGTAGATCGCTCCGAAGCACCCTGCACGCCCGCCAGCCGCTGCTGTTCGAGCAGAGCCTGTGCCTGCGTGCCCGGAGTGAGGCTCACCTGAGCGGTCAAGCGGTCGGTGGTTACTTCCGAACGCCCCTGTAGCAGGCTTTGCTGTTGGTGGGTGCGTCGTTCGACACCCGCTGTCAGTGCGCCGCGCTGCAGGCTAACCGCCGCGGAGGTGGAGGTAACAGTTGCCAGCGGGTTTTCCTGATTCAGATATGACACCACCGCTTGCACACCCTCGGAGAGGTTATACGCGAGCGAAGCGGATGTGCCCGCAACCCGCGCTCCACCGGTATCGCTCTGCTGGAAGCCCAACGACAGGTTCAACCTCTGGCTCAGCAGCAGCTTCAGCGAGGTGCTGAGCGCATCGGTGTCGGGTTTGACCTTCCATGCCTGCGCGCCAGCGAACTCGCGTCCGGCGGTCAGGTAACTCAGCGTCCACTCCGCGAGTTCGCTCTTCGAGGTTGCCTGCAGGCGCAAGCCGCTTTTCTCCTCCAGCCGACCACGCGCGTTCACGTCGGTCAGGAAGGTGGCGGAAACCTGTGTGCTACCCGACGGCAACAGCTCGCCCGTTAATCCCAGCAGGGTAGTCTCTTTACCGGGTTTGTCCAGCGGGGCGGAGTATGCCCCGGTCAGCGCCAGCTTGCCGCGCGCCGCGTTGAGCAGCTCCATGTCCAGCGGCATCTGTAGCGTTTTGGGGTTGCGCTGCGCGGTTTTGGCATCTATCTCGTAGGTCACCTGTGCCATACTGCCGTTGCGCAGCGGCTGCGTGAAGACCAGCGTGCCTGCGGTGTAGTCGATGGTGTACTCCTCATCGCGCCGGAAGGTGCGTCCATCTACCACCACGCGCTCACTACGCACGCGGATGCCTTTCCAGGAAAGCAGGTAGGGACCGCGCGTGTTGCGCCCCATGAACACGTCGGTATAGCTGAGCTGAGACGAATCCCCTCCCGCTAGCGCCGCAGGCATATTTGCCGGTTGCTGCGCCGCAACGAACGGTGTCGCAATCAGAGTGCCGATAATAAGCAGGACAATGATGGCGCGCATCGCATCCCTCCTCCTACTCACTATATTATAGACGCTTTTTGAGAGAAATGCATTACACGAAAATCCCTTTGCGTCCTGCGTTCAGATTCGATACAATAAGCAGGTGCAGCTCTACTGATGCGGGTGACTTGCGGTCGCGACGGAGCGCGCCTCTCCGGTGCGCAAGAACAGGGAGAGAATGCGTTGAACACACACGCTATGCAACAATCGGTGGTGGATGTGGTGGTAGACCTGCCTGCAGCGTTGCAGGAGGTGTTTACCTATTTGTTGCCGCGCACGCTGGAGGCGAAGGTGCAGGTGGGCAGCTGCGTGCTGGTGCCGTTTAGCGGGCAGGAGGTGCTGGGCTACGTAGCGCGTCGCTACCCCATCGATGCCCGTGAGGCAGGCAAGCTCAAGCAGGTCATCGATGTGGTAGAGGGGAGCCTGCCTCTGGACGAGAACCGTCTTGCGCTGGCAGAGTGGCTGGCGCACGAGTACCGTTGCGGGCTGGCGGCGGCAGTGCGTTTGCTCGCTCCAACCGAAATGGTCGCAAAGGTGCAGAGAGTGCTCCGCTTGACGCCTCTGGTACAGCAACAGGAGTTGTGGGAACTTTCTCCCAACGCCCCCGAACGTCGCCTGCTGGAGCTGCTGCAGTCGGCGGGTGGTCAACTGACCGAGACAACCGCAAAGGCGCAGCTGGGCGCCGCGCTGTTCAACACTGCCATCTACCGGCTGAAGCGTCGCGGGCTGGTTGAGCAAAAAAACGTACTGGAGGCGGCGACCGCCAGAGCGCGTGTACTGCGACACGTTCGCCTGAACATCTCGCCGGAGCAGGCGGAGAATCTGGCAGAGGCGTGCGTCTCACGCGCTCCGGCACAGGCGGCGTTGCTGCGTGCGCTGGCTGTTGCGGAAGAAGAGATGCTGCCGATGGCGGAACTGTTGCGACAGGTGGGGGTCTCTGCCAGCGCGTTGAAGAGCCTGCAGGCGCGCGGGGTAGTGGATCTCGCCGATGTGCCCGTTTACCGCTCGCCGTTCGGCAAGGTGAACCTGTCGCAGGCAGATACTACCTTGCAGATGACGCCGGACCAGCATCGCTGTCTGAGCGAGATTGGACTGGCGATAGAGAGGGGTGAACATCGCAGTTTCTTGCTGTTTGGGGTGACCGGTAGCGGGAAGACAGAAGTATACCTGCGGGCGGTGTCTATTGCTCTCGCGCGGGGACGAAGCGCGTTGATTCTGGTGCCCGAGATTGCCCTCGCAGCGCAGGTGGTGGAAGCGGTGAAAGCGCGTTTCGGCAATCTGGTGGCGGTACTGCACAGTGCGTTGTCGGCGGGAGAGCGGTTTGACGAGTGGCGCAGGGCACGTGAACAGCGGGCACGGGTGGTGGTGGGTGCGCGTTCGGCGGTGTTTGCCCCACTGGACAACCTGGCGCTTATCGTCATCGATGAAGAGCACGAAGGGGCTTACAAACAGCAGGAACACGTGCCGCGTTACCATGCCCGCGCGGTCGCTTTGCAGTTGGCGCGTCGGGAAAAGGCGGTGCTGCTCATGGGCAGTGCGACGCCCTCGATAGAGACCTTCTATCAGGCGCGCCAGGGAGCGCACACCCTGTTGCACCTGCCCACGCGCGTGGAGGGACGTCCGCTGCCGACGGTGCATCTTGTAGATATGCGTGAGGCTCCGCGAGCGCGAGGGGGCGTTTTCAGCCAGCAGATGGCAGAAGCGATTGCCGAACGCCTGCAGCGAGGCGAGCAGGTTATCCTCTTCCTCAACCGGCGGGCGTATGCTTCTTTTGTGATGTGCCGGAAGTGCGGTACTGTGGTAAAGTGTCGTCGGTGCGAGGTGTCGCTCTCCTATCACAAGGTGGACCACTCTTTGCGCTGTCACCACTGCGATTACCGACAAAGTGTTCCCACCAGGTGCCCCTCGTGTGGCTCGGTGCACATCTACCCCTTCGGCGTAGGCACTCAGCGGGTGGAAGAGGAGATGCAACAGCTATTCCCTGGGGCGCGGCTTCTCCGCATGGACCGCGACACCACTACCCGCAAAGGAGCGCATCACGTCTTGCTGGCTCGCTTTCGGGCGCATGAGGCGGATGTGCTCATCGGCACGCAGATGGTGGCGAAAGGTCTGGACTTTCCGAAGGTGACGCTGGTGGGTGTGGTGAGCGCGGATATCGCTCTGCATCTTCCCGACTTCCGCGCTGCCGAACGGGCTTTCCAGCTGCTAACGCAGGTAGCGGGTAGAGCGGGGCGGGCGCATCAACCGGGCGAGGTGGTGGTGCAAACCTTCAACCCCGAGCATGAGGCGATACAAACCGCTGCCACTCACGACTACCTGCGGTTTTACGAGCGTGAAATCCTGCATCGTGAGGAACTGCGCTATCCGCCTTTCTCCAGACTGGCGAACATCCTCGTTCTCCATCCCGAGGAGGCGAAAGCCGAAGAGACCTGCCGACGCGCGGCGGAGCGATGTCGTGAGGTCATAGCAACGGAGCGCATCGATGCAGAGGTTCTGGGACCGGTGCAGGCGCCGATACCCCGCTTGCGTGGCTTATGGCGATGGCACTGTCTGGTGAAGTGTTATCAGCCGGAGGTGTTGCCCGATTTATTGCGTAGCGCGCTGGAGGGGTTGTCTCCTTCGCAAGGAGGCGCGCTGCAGGTGGATATCGACCCCTACAGCGTGCTGTGAGTACAGGAGTTACCCTTAGCAAGGCAGAGGTTGAGGAAAGGCTCTACCTCGCGAGCCAAATCGGGATCCACGTGCGCCAGCTGACGCCATATCTGGCGGTTGCGGTGCGCAATATGGTCGAGCTGGTCTGCTGGCACCTCTACCACCACCAGTTGCCAGCTGCGCGGAAACAATAAGGGTGTCCATCTGCGACTTCCCATTATATCTGACTCCATGCTTCATTTCCTGCACACGATATATTTTTGGCAAGCCCGCAGGAAATGCACATGTTAGTTTTACGGGGAGCGATGAAAAAGCGGGAAAAATAGGCTAAATGTTCATCTGCGTGCTTGTTCCCCTAGAACCGCCTCCCTCCAACCAGCTCACCCCGCCGCGCTTCGACAACCAACTTCAGCCCCTGTGTGACCGGCGTATATTTCGCCTCCATCGGGTTGTAGAGGCGCGGTGGATTAAGGGTAACCGCGAAAACGCCTTTGCCATCGGGGTTCATTTTGTGCCATTGGAAGGAGCCGGGTACCAGGCGTACGCGCACTCGCGCATCCTGGGCAGGTCTCCCATCAGGTTGCCAGATAGTTGCCTTCACCTGCAGGGTTTCACCCGTGCGACGCACGGTGGGCTGTATTGCCAGACTGCCTGTCACGCTGCCGAAGAGGGCGAACGCTTTGGCGAACCTTTGCGCCTTCAGGTGCGCGATGGCGGACTGTAGCCAGACCTCAAAGGGAGTAACGTCCACACCCTTTTCGCGCCAGTGTGCGATGGCTTTTTGCGCTTGCGTTATCCCCGCCTCGCACTCTTGGGGTGAGACTACACGCTCCATCATCAGCAGGCGTGTACCATAAGGCTTCAGCGAGACGCGAGCTGGCAGGGTCGGGCTCAGCACCTGTCCGGTAATGGCATCGCGCAGGCGATAGTGTGCGCCGTTTGCCCCCAGCAGGCATGGGTGAAGCGACACCAGCACCTCACGAGCGGAGTCCGTCCGATGGAGCAACACCACCGCCAGATTCACCCCATCGGTGAGGGTCAGACATTCCACGCCCTTAGCCCAAACTGAGCACTACAGGCACGGTCTCGACCAGCGTGACCATGAGTCTCTGCGCCGTTATCCTTTCAGCAAATGCGCCAAGTTGCTCCACAACTTTTCCGAATTCACCGATTTAATCCACTTGACTGTCGGATACGGATGTCCAACGCGCGGAGCGAACTCGAAATCCAGATTGTCCAGCAGGTAGGGGCGGGGTAACCTCTCTGTCTCCGTCCAGCCGAGCAGATGCGCGGTCACTATCTCATCCCAGATGACCCAGGCGTCGCCTCTGCCGGTTACGTCTTTTGCCAACTTGGGCTGCGTGTTCAGCCACCATTGGAGCAAGCCCGCCAGATACTCCCCTGCTTCACCGCACCCTTCGAACAGCGAACGCGCTTTGTCCAGAGTCATCAGCAGGTCGCGCAGACAGGTCTCGGCGGGCCCGATGGTGAGCGGTACAGGTGCATCCAGGATCACCTGCCACGCCTTCGGGTCGTTTCGCACGTTGAACTCGTGCCCGCCGCCCTCCACGCTGTGGAACGCCATCGAGACCACCCGTATCCGCTCCGCCAGGGACGGTTCCAGCAGCAATGCGCAGGCGGCATCCGTCGCCGCGCCGATGGTAAGCAAGGTCAACGGTTGGTGTGAGCTGTACCGCCGTGCGGTTTCAATGATGAAATCGATCCCCTCGTTGCGCCGGGGTTGCTCCTTGTTTTCTAATAGTGCGCTGGAGCCGGGTATTACCGGTGGCTTCTCGGCGACGGGCAGATGACGCAGCACCTCATGCGCTACCTCTGCGGAGCGTTGCGCCGTCTGGTAGGGCGTGTGCGTGGTCACAATGCCCAGCAGGTTCACACGGGGGTGAAGGGTGAGGTGCGCTATCGCCCACTGGTCGTCCATTTCTGCGCCAACATCGGTGGAGAGCAAAACATCTATGGGTTCGTTTGAGGTCACCGCTTCTTTCGCTTACCTCCTCGCTATAGATAGTTTTCCAGAGGTATATTCTTCGCCCGCCTCATGCCTGCCTGCGGTTTCAAAGGTTTCGCAACCGGCAAAAGGATACTTGACATTTACCGCGAAATACTTTCCCAAACACCGTCTAGGAGTGTCGCTATCTATGCCTGTGCATCTATGGTCACAACAACCTACCACACGCCGGATGCGCTTTAGCGCCCATGCGCCGGCAGAAGCCCGTCGCTGGCAGACGCAAGCTCGCCAGAAGCTGTTTGAGCTGATGATGGGTGGAGGGCAACCGCCGCGCGTTCCGCTCAACCCGCACTCTGTTCGCCGTCTCGAGGTTCCGGCGGGCGGATATGTGTTGGAAGAGCTCAGCCTGCAGACCCTGCCCGACCGTCGCGTGCACGCGTGGCTCGCCGTTCCGCAGAAGGTTTTGGGCAAAGTACCTGCGGTGCTTGCTTTGCACGGTCACGGCGGTACCGGCGAGCAAGTGGTCAAGGGCGAGGGGTTGTACTGGTACGGGCGCGTGCTGGCGGAGATGGGCTATGTGGTGCTCGCCCCCGACATCGGCTCGCACGACCTGCAGCATGAGGGATGGTCGCTGATGGGTGAGCGGGTGTGGGATTGTCTGCGGTGTATCGATTATCTGGTGAGCCTGCCGCAGGTGGACACGCAACGTATCGGCGTGGCGGGGCTGTCGCTGGGTGGGGAGACCACCATGTATGTTGCCGCGCTGGACGAGCGGGTGAAAATCGCCTGTAGCAGCGGCTGGCTGACCACCGTGGAGAACATGAAAAACGGGCACTGTCCCTGCTGGAACTTCCCCGGTCTGGAGGAGCACTTCGATTTTGCCGACATCTTCGCGTGCGTCGCTCCGCGCGTGCTCCTCTGCGAGCTGGGCGAGCAGGAGCGTGCTCCGGGTGGCTTCCCCATCTCCATTGCCCGCCAGCCGGCGGAGGAGATACGACAGGCTTACCGCGTGTTCCGCGCGGAGAATAACTTCTCCTTCGATACCCACTCCGGCGGGCATGTATTTCGCGCCAACCGGTGGTGGATGGCGTTGCCGCAGGTACTGGGGGCGGCTTCGCCCTGGCGTGGAGAGCGCGACACCGTGCGCGAGTGCCTGCGCTGTGGTGAGATAGCACGACGCGCCTTCCTGCGTGCGCTGGGAGTGCTGGACGGCTGGTGGGCGATACGCGACAAGCGCACCGACCTGCTGCCGCGCCGCACCGACCAGCGCGTGTGGGCGCCTAACGACAACGCTGCCGACCTTGTGCCTTTCCTGTACCTTACCGCACACTTCCTCGCGCCCGAGCGATTGTCGGACATCCAGCGCGTGTTCGACAACGAGCGCAAGCTGACCAATCGGCTCGGCGTGCTACCTGACTGGTACGACCTGGAGAAGGGTGTTTTTGTCTACCCTGAGGTAGACGTCCGCCGACTGGTGTTTGGCGCGGCGGAGTACTGCAAGGACGGCTTACTGCCGATGACGGAGGTGATGGGTAGGGGATGGTGGACGGAGCGCATGACCGAGCTGGTAGACGCCATCTTTGAGCACGCTCCGGTACGCTCGGAGTGGGGCAGCCTGCCCGCCGACGATACCGAGGTCAACGGTGAGATGCTGCAGGTGCTCAGCCGGCTGTTCGCGATGACCCGCCACGAACGCTACCTGCGCTGGGCAGAGCGAATTGGGGATGCCTACTGCTTCGAAGTCATCCCGCGTAACGGCGGTTTGCCTGCCCATCGCTGGGATTTCGCCGCTCATAAGCCGTTGAACGACGTGCTGAGCCTGAACGACCACGGCAACGAGATTATTGGCGGGCTGTCGGAGCTGTATCTGATGGTGCGTCAGGCAAACCCTGCCAGGGCACGACGCTATGAACGCCCTCTGCGCCGGATGTTCGAGCGACTGCTGGAGAAAGCACGTAATGAGGACGGCTTGTGGTACGGTTTGCTGACCGCTTCTACCGCCGAGGTGCGCAACAGGGCAGTGCCCGACACATGGGGCTATGCATTGAGCGGCGTGTACACCTTTGGGGTAGCGACAGGGGATGAGCGATTCACCGAAGCAGCACGCTTCGCACTGGAGCGCATCTATCAGCCTCAGTATCTGCTATGGGAAGGAGCGGACTCCTTTGCCGACTCCATCGAAGGCGCGTTGCTCTTGCTCAACCGCCTGCCTGTCGCAAGTGGCTTTCGCTGGATGGAAGCGGTGCTGCCCCATTTTCTCGGCAAACAACGCGAGAACGGCATCGTGGAAGGCTGGTACGGCGACGGCAACACCGCCCGTACGCTACTGATGGCAGCTTTATACTATACGCAAGGTATCGTAGCCCGTCCCTGGCGTGCCGACCTGCGTGTAGGGGCTGTTCGAAAAGGCAACCGGCTGACGGTTGCGCTGACCGCCGAGCAGGACTGGCAGGGTGTGCTGCTTTTTGACCGTCCGCGTCACCGCGAACATCTGCGCCTCGCCGTCAACTACCCGCGCCTAAACGAGTTTCCTGAATGGTTCACGGTGGACGCGAACAACACCTATTGGGTGCGAACAGAGCGACAGAAGCGCCTATTGAGCGGTGAGGAGCTGGTGCGAGGATTGCCTGTATCCCTGCGACAGGGGCAAACGGTAGTCGTGACGGTGGAAGGGGGCATCCGCAACACGGCTCCCCTCTCCTTGTAGGAGAGTTGAAGCGGTATCCGCTTCGCCCAAAAGCGTGGTACACTCTTATGCGTGAGTAGTTTGCTGATTGCCATAGATAGGCTACGTCAGGTCACGCGCGGCACCAGATGGGAGGGTCATCTATATCTGGTGGGTGGTGTGGTGCGTGATGAACTGCTCGGTCGTCCACTCCCGCCAGATGTAGACATCGTGACGGAGCGGAACGCGCTGGAGCTGGCGCACTGGTTGCACGCACAGGGGGTTACCGACCATTTGCCTGTCACCTACCCGCGCTTCGGCACATCGATGGTGCACATCAATGGGGTGCAATTCGAGCTGGTCACCGCGCGGCGTGAGAGCTACTCCGCCGATAGCCGTAAGCCGGTACAGGTGCAGCCCGCGACCCTGCGTGAGGATGCCTTTCGCCGCGACTTTACGGTGAATACCCTGATGCGCAACCTGCACACCGGCGAACTGCTCGACCTGACGGGCATGGGTCTGAGCGACTTGCAAGCTGGGTTGTTGCGTACGCCGTTGGAGCCGATGGTGACCTTCGAGGAAGACCCTCTTCGCGCGATGCGGGCGGTGCGCTTCGCCGCGCAGCTGGGTTTCGACATCGAGCCGAACACCCTCGATGCAGTTCGGAAGACCGCCCATCGCCTGCAGATTATCAGCATGGAGCGCATCCGCGACGAGTTCACCAAGCTGCTTCAGGCCACGCACGCGGTGAAGGGCTTGCGGCTGCTGCGGGAGACCGGTTTGCTGGAGCAGTTTGCGCCCGATCTGGTGCGGATGCACGGTGTGGAGCAGAACCAGTATCACCTTTACGACGTGTGGGAGCACACCCTAAAGGTGCTGGAGAACCTGCCGTCTGATGCCTCGCTGGTGCTTCGGCTGGCGGCGTTGCTGCACGATGTGGGCAAACCGGCTACACGCACGGTGGATGAAAAGGGCGTGCATTTTTACGGACACCAGAACGTGGGCGCGCAGATTGCGGCACACTGGCTGAGGCGGTTGCGTTACAGCAACGACATCGTAGAGCCGGTGGTGAAACTGGTGCGCCTGCACATGCGCCCGGGCGAGTATGACTATTCATGGAGCGACGCGGCGGTGCGTCGACTGATTCGGGATGCGGACGGCTTGCTGGATGAACTGCTAAGCCTCGTGCGGGCGGACATCGCCGCTAGCAACCCCGCTTTCCCCAAGGCGGATATCGACGCGCTGGAGCAGCGCATTCGTGTGCTTATGTCGCGTGAGGACGTGCAGAAGCTGGACAGCCCCTTGAGCGGGCGCGAGATTATGGAGATTCTAGGCATTCCCGCAGGCAAGCGGGTAGGCGAGTGCAAAGCGTTTCTGCTCAACGAGGTGATAGAGGGCAGACTGGCTCCCAACGACAAAGAGGGTGCGAAGCGGTTACTGCTCGATCGGTTTGGATAAGGGTTCCTACGCCCACATCATGCGTTGGGCGATAAGGAGCGCCCCTTCCACCGGTGAGTACATCGGCGGCTTCACCTCGCCGTGCCACTGCGGCAACCGCTCACCCAGCTGCTGGTGAAACCGCTGGAGCAGCATTTGCGATTTCCATACCCCGCCGACGGTGCACACGGGGAAATCTTCCGGCAGGTGAAGATGTTGCGCCAGCTGGATAACCAGACCGACAAGGTGGTCGGCAGCGTGGAGCAGGATGCGTTGTGCGGGAGTGTCTCCCTGTTCCGCCGCCTCGGTGACCTGAGGGGCGAGCTGAGCCAGCAGCGATTGCGGGTTCTGTGTTCGGTAGAGCGCGCTGAGCCATTCGCCACAGTCGTCGCTTCCCAGCATGTCGGATAGCAGTCGGTGGAGCCGTGTCTGCTCGCCCCAGCCTTCGGTTGCTGCAAGCACCGCGCGGATGGCTTCCCGTCCTATCCAGAAGCCGCTTCCTTCGTCGCCCAACAGGTATCCCCAGCCTCCCACACGCATCAGTTTGCCCTCGCGGTCACGCCCGCAGGCGATGGAGCCCGTGCCTGCAATGACCAGCGCGCCGGGGTTGCCGCCAGTAGCCCCTTCCAGCGCAATGGCGTAGTCCGCGAGCACGAGCACCCTCGCGCTGGGCAGCAGCTGTTGCAGTAGATGCTCGAACAACGTCCGCCGATCAGGCAGGGTATAGCCTGCGGCGCCTGCGCACACCACGTGTACCGTCTCGCGGTCAACGCCTACCTGACGGAACAGAGCCTCTAGCACCTCCTGCCATACGCTGGGCGGCTTGCTGGCGATGTTGATGCCCTCTCCCTGTACGTGCGCTAGCACGCGACCGTCCGGCTGTGCCCACAACAGGTCGGTTTTGGTACCTCCAGCATCTATCGCCAAAAGCGTAGAGGGTATCATGAGATGACCTTTTGCAACACGCGCTCCAGCTTCTGCAGGAACAGGTGAATGTCGTCTATCGTGACGCTCAGATTGGGGCGCAGGCGGATGGTCTCCGTGCCCGCACCGAGCAGTAGTAGGTCTTCCTCTTGCAGAGCAATCTCCAGCAGCTGCTTGCGCGACTCGGGGTGGCGCAGGCTGAAACCCTGATACAATCCCATACCGCGCACGTTGTAAATCACGTCGGGATACCGTTGCGCCAGAGCGTTCAAACCCTCTACCAGCACCGCCGCTTTCTGCGGAACCTGTTCAATCAGTTGTTCTTCGCGCACAATCTTCATCTCCTGCACGAAGCGTACCATGTCTGCCAGCGTACCGCCCCAGGTAGAGTCCAGCACGCCTCTGTCTTCCATTGGATAGAGCATGTAGACCACGCCGTTGCCCAATTTCTTGGCAGTTGCTACCGCCTGCGGGGGGTAGGGGAGGTCGAACTGGTCGCAGGCAAAAAAGGTTCCCGTTTGTCCTCCGGCGGTTTGCACCTCGTCAAAACCCAGGTATACATCGTACCGGTGCGCCAGCTCGCTCAGCCCGCGAAAGAATTCAGGCAACGCCACGCGATGACCGCCAGCACCCTGCAGAGGCTCTATGATGATGCCCACCACTTCGCCCTGGTAGCGTTGCAGGAAATCCTCCACGATTTCCAGGCTGCGCCGGGTGCGGGCGCGGTTTTCGGACTCGGGAAGCGAGGTGTCGATGGCAGGGAAGGGAACCTGAATGTTACCCGGGATGAATCCGTGGAAGTCTTTGGTCACAACAGGGTCGTGCGCTACCTGCGTTACGTTCAAGGCGAACACCGTACGCCCGTGAAACGCCTGGTCAAAGTAGATGAACCGCCTCGGGTTGGGTAACCTGCCTTTCTTGAGCAGCTTATGGTGATGCAGGTTGATGAGGTATTTCATCATGTTTTCTACCGCCTCTGCACCGGAGTTGACCACATACACCTCCAGATGCGGATTGCGCATACACTGGGGCGCGAGTTCATACAGCAGGCGGTAGTATTCGAGGCATTCCGGTGTGAGGAAGTCGGGGTTAGCTACCTTGTTGTTTGCAGCGCGGGCGAGCTTCTTCAGGTATTCGGGTTCGTACAGGCGCGGGTGGTTGTGCCCAATCAGCTTGGAAGCATAGTAACCCGCCCAGTCGAACACGCGCTGACCGTCTACGGTTGCCAGCCACATGCCCTCGCTCTTCTCGAGGTCAATCACGAACGGCTTTGGCTCGGCGATTACGTAGTGCGCCAGTTCTTCCAGCATCTGCTGGCTAAGTGGTCCCGGGTAGCTGCGCATGTTGCTATGCCTCGCTTGGCGAACGGTCGGCTTCATCATGAGACGAAGAGCATATACATCATATCACAAGAGGAAGGGAACCGCTACCTGGCAAAAGCCCTCATCACATGCCAGGTCCAACAGGGAAACTGCGCCTGAGCGTTGAAAGATCTCTGCAATCTCTATGGTGAGGTGTGCGTATGTGGGTGCTGTGGAGCCTGACACTGGTTGCAATGTTGGCAATCGCAGGAGCCTCTGCCTCCGAGCATATTCCCGACGACTTCCCACGCTTTCAGGTATCGGGACAGGAAAAGCCTTTGGATACCCTGCGTCGCCTGTTCTGGCTGCACTATCCGGGTGCAGGGCCAAAGGCAACCCTGTGGGACGAATGGCTTTCGCTGGCATCGCTGTGGCCTGCAGTGGATACCGGAGGCTACGCCGATTCTTTCCGCCAGCAGTGGAGACAGGTATTGAGCACGCGCGTTATGGACGCAGAGGGTTATGTTGCCACTCATCAGCACGCTTCTATCGCCCATCCATTGGGCTGGCCCTTTCCGTTCTGGAATCAGGGCAGGCGAACCGCAGGCTGGCACTTCTCGTTCAAAGACACTGTGGG
>CALJAP010000009.1 GCA_938027655.1 uncultured bacterium
ATCGGGTGCTGCGAGAGGCGGGCATCGCTCAACCGCCGGCTGAGGTAGCCGATGTGATGCGTCAGTCCGTCCTGCTGCTCGATCACGCCGTGCGGTCGAGGCACCAAACCTTGGCCCATGCCTTTCAGCCACTCTTGGGTCGGTTCGATGAGTATGCGCATCGCCTTCTGCAAAAACACCTCAAATCCTTCATACCGACGGATACAGAGGCATCTCTCGCCTTCTTCAACCCCAACCTGGATCATCTGCCCGCTCGCGAGCGGTCGCTATTCGACAAATATCAACGTTATCTGCGAGATAACCTAGTGTTTGGTCGCTTCATCCAGCGACTGGGAACGTTGCTCTTTTGCCTCGAATATGCCCAGCGGGATGTGCGAAACATCCCCGGCATTTGGCAAACCGTTAGTGAGCAGTTCTCGGCACCGCGCTTCAGTCAACTGTGTAACATGCTGCGGCAGGTCAACGAATTCCGCAACACGCGCGTCGCCCATGTCGAGACGCCGCTCACCGACGAACAAGAGGCATGGGACGCCATGCGCTTGTGGCTGCAGAGTCTGAACAAGATGGTAGAGGCGTCTAGATAGCATGGGTGAATTTCCAAACGAAGAGAGAGCAACCGGCAAAGCTTGAAGACCAGATAAAAGACCACTATCAGCGCACGCGCCCCCTGCTACTTATTCCTCAACCGAAACAACCGTCTCGCCTGAGAAGGGGCACGCCCGTCCAGCAGGATGCGCGCGATATCGGCATACATGCGCAGGCGAGCCACCGTGCCGCGCAGTCGCCCCAGCTTCTCCTCCTTCATCGGATGGGTGACGCCATACAGCGCCACATACTGCACCCGCCACCGCTGGCGCACCGCCCAGCGGGTGATTTGCGTCTCCACGCCAAAGCGGGCAAACTGCACATTGGGCACCTCTAAGAACAGCTCCCGCCGGATAGCCCGCTGACCGCTCACGAAGGGAAACAGCTTCTGCGCGAGGTCGGTAGCACGTCTGCCGCCACGAAACACCCCAAGCGTCATATCGGCGTCGCCACAGCGTACCGGCTCCACAAGGCTATCCACGTGCTTAGGGGTTAGTCCAATCAGGTCCGCGTCCAGAAACACAATCACCGGCGACTCGGTATGGCACGCGCCGACGTGCATCGCTCCCCCCTTGCCGAGATTGTGAGGAAGCTGTAGCGCGCGCACCCCGTCGAAGCGGCGAGCCACCTCGTAAGTGCCGTCCAGAGAACCATCGCTGACCACCACGATGTCGTCCACCAGCGACGCCGCGCGCACCGCCTCCAGCACTCGGGGCAGCCGTGTCTCCTCGTTATAGGCGGGGATGATAGCGGTAACTCTCATTGCCCCGGCGCCGCGCTCGGAGATTGTCGTTGGGGCAACTGGGCAATCAGCTTCTTCGCCCGCAGGATGCGGTTCTCGGTCAGCGGGTGGGTGCGCAAGTTCGCCAGCAGTCCCTTCATGGGGCTTTTCTCCAGCTTCTGCAGCTTCTCGAAGAAGCGCACCAGCCCTTCCGGGTCGTAACCGGCGGCATGGGTGTACAGGATGCCTCGACGGTCGGCATCATACTCGTCGTCGCGGCTGTATTGTAGCATCACCAGCGAGGTCGCAATGCTTGCCACCTTCTGCGCGCTCCCCTTCGTGCCCAGCGAGATGGCGATGTCTGCCAGAATGCTGCTGGAAATCTGTTTCGCCGCGTGATGCGCTACGATGTGCCCTACCTCGTGCGCAAGTACCGCCGCCAGCATGTCCTTGTCGTCGCCAATCTGCTCCATCAACCCGCGAAAAACGTACACCGGTCCGCCAGGTAGGGAGATGGCGTTGACCTCTTTGGTATCCAATACCTTGAAGGTGAAGGGGAAATCCGGGGCGCGCTTTCCCTCCGTCTGGCGCATTCCCTCCAGTATGCGCTGTCCGATTTCCTGCACCAGCGCCACCCGCTCGGGGTTGGTATCCAGCTTGTACTCTTTCTCAATCGCCGCCGAGCCCTCTTTGCCGATTTGAATCTCGTCCTGCTTACTCAACAGGTTCGTGCCGCGACAGCCCAATAGCGAGAGCAGCGCCGACACAACGAGAAAAAGCAACCCGATGCGCCCGAACCATATTGTGCGTGTCATGGCGTTTTCTCCTGTTTGCCTGACCAGAAGCGCGCCAGCTCCTTGCGTGCGCTCTCCATCATCTGTTGCAACTGCTGAAGGGTATGCTGGGTATCGCCGTTTCGATGAGCAACTTCCGCAAGCGCCTTGCTGCCTTGCTCCAGCTCCCTCTTCGCCTCATCCAGCTTCCCTGCGCTCATCAGCTGCACAGCACGCTGGAGATGCTGCTTCGCCTCGGCGATGCCTGCCGGTTCCATACCCTTTTGCTGGCTGGCAAGCTTCACCTGCATCTGCTCCACCTGCTGGCGAAGTTCCCGCAGCTGTTGCGTATTATACACTACTCCCGCACACGCCGCCACCGCCAGCAGGAACGTGATAAACCGCATCTACGATGCCCCCTTCCCGTGTAAACGCGCCTGTAGCCACCACCAGAAACGGGTTTCCCAGTCTACCCGTCTGCGCCATGCCCAAGCCAGTGCACCTCGCGCAGAGCACGCTCGCCGATGCCACTGGATGCGTGGCTTCCACCGATACTTGTACGGCTCGTCGCCGCGCAAGAAGTCGAACGCCACACAGCCCTCCTCTATCGCCCGGCGGATGGCGTAGGCGGTCAGCACCGTACCCATACTGTAGCGAGCCAGCGCGGGGTCAAAACCCCCCAGATAGTAATACGCACGCCGCCCAAAGTGAAATACGTATAGCACCGCCCGAACCACTCCGCCCGCCCACAGCGTGTGAAGGCGTAACCAGTCATTCTGCAAAGCACACTGCGCCCATTCGCGATGGAACTGGCGCACACGCGGATGAAAGAACCCGCCGGGCAGCATCCGCTGTCGCCACCGGCGCGTGTGCAGGTCGAACAACGCCTCCAGCACGGCTGGCAGCTCCTCTGGATGGGCGGTATCCAAACGCACCTCACCCAAATCCCGTTGCATCTGCCTCTGGGCATAGCCGATGTTGAAGCGCGTCTTCTTACTTAAAGACCCCCAGTAGGCATCCCACGTTTCGGGCAACACCACGTACGGACACTTCTCTTGCCCCACTACGTGCCAGCCTCGCGCCTCCGCAGCCCGAGCCATCCACGAGCCGTCTGCCATCTGGTGCAGGTCGGCACAACACCGGCTTTCCAGCCACTCCGCCACCCGCTCGGCAACCGTTCGTTCATATTCAGGCGCCGCGATGATGCCCAGCCTGTCCGAAATGCCCGTGCCCATCCAGCGCAGCACTTTACCCATACCTGTCCAGCCAGCATACAACGGGGCAACACCTGCCGTCTCACCGCCTTCTTGCACGCACAGCACCTGTGCCCTTTTGCCCTTGCCAAAGTGCTTCCACCACAGGCTCGCCCATTCCCACGTCTGAAAAGGCGAAACCTGCGGGTTTACCGACTGCAGCTCGCGCCACACGGAGCACAGACCCTGCTCCCAATCCTCACCAGCAACGACGACTCGAATGCCCGCCTCCTCCTCTTGCCGACTGATTATAACCTGCCACTGGGCAGGGCGTCAACCATATTGTTCATACCCCCGTGCGCAGCAGAAGGTAAAGCGACACCATCAACCACACCCCACCCACAAAACCCATTACCAGCCCCGCAATGCCCAGCGCGTCCAGGCGTGTCGCTGTGCCCGTCATCCCCAGCGCATATCCCAGCAATACCGTCACACCCGACGCGACTACCTGCCTCTGGTACCGCTTGCGCTGGGGATGTTCGATCACATAACCGCATTGCGGACACGGCTGCGTGGGGTCACTGACCTCTGCCGCACATTTTGGACAACGTATGTTTTGATCCATAGCGTCCTCTCAGGCTTGCTACCTGCCCGCTCTTGACGGGCCACCGAACTTGGCATCTTAATACCTTTCCAAAAACTCGCGCCCCTGCCGTAAAGACTCTACCACATCCTGCCCGCTTTCGTCTTCCACCGCATACCACCCGTCGTAACCAATGGACTTCAGCAGAGCGATATACTGGTCCCAGGGCACCGCCCCTTGCCCGACGGTGGGTCTGCCCGTTTCGGGATGGCGGTCTTTGGCGTGCGTATGCACGATGTATGGGGCAAGCTCGCGCACACCCTCCAGTACACCATACCACAGCATGTTCGCCGGGTCATAGTTTACCCTCAGCGCAGGGCTGCCGATGTCCTCGATAAACCGCCTCAACGCGGGCGCAGGCTCCATGCCCGTCTCGATGCAGAAGATACCGCCTATCCTCTCGGCGTGTTTGGCTATCTGTTCTACCGCGCCGCGAATAATCGGGTAGATAGGGTCGCTCTTGTGCTCGGGGATAACGCCCGGGTGCGTCGTGACAATTGGCGAGCCCATATCGACTGCCAGTTCGATACACCGTTGCGTCTTTGCGATGCGTTCCTCGATGCCCTCTGCCTCATCGAATCCGCCAAAGCGCGTGGGACCGGACATTTGCGCACAGAATCCGCTGATTTGCAACCCGAACGATTCTACCCGCCTGCGCCACTCGGCACGCTGCGCGCCCTGGCAGTTGTCGGGGTCCAGCACACAGGGTCCGTAGCTGGCAACGTTCCACAGCTGCACGCCCTGAAAACCCAGCTCCGCCGCCGTCTGCAGAGCGTTCATCAGCCTCTCCTCCGTCTCCCCTGCCGACAGCGACCACAGCGCAACCCCAATCTTCAATGAACCCATTCTCCTGCTCCTCGCTGGTAAAGTGGTACGGATACAGTTTCACACAGGGCAAAGAAGTTCCTGTTTGGCAGGATTCTCCACCGACCGATGGGGAAAAGAACTGCGTCAGGGAATCACATGGGCAAGCAGCAAGCGACACAGAGTGTATCGCAACAGATGCTTCACCATCCTGTACCCGCTGGCGCGTGGTGGGTGCTGGTGATTGCGTTGAGCATTCAAATTGCCTTCATCCAGAAACCCTTTCATGTGGACGATACGGTGGTACTGCACATCGCCCGGCAGGTGCTGCAAAACCCGCTCAATCCGCTGTCCGGCGAGCTGGACTGGGACGGCGCGGTAAAACCCACCTTCCACGTCACCACCAATCCCCCACTGCTCAGCTGCTATCTCGCCCTGTGGATGCTCGCTGGCGGAGAGCGCGAGTGGGTAATGCATACCGCGATGCTGGTGTGGCAGGTTCTGCTCTGGTGGGGTGTGCTGCTGCTGGCGCAACGTTTTGAGGTCAATGAGACCCTTGCCACTGCGCTGGTGATGCTCAACCCGGCAACGGTGGTCTCACCCAACCTGATGCGCGACGTGCCGATGGTCGCCCTGTGGACATTGGGCACAGCATGGTTCCTGCTGGGTAGCGACACCGGAGATGGCAAACGGATGGGCTGCGGTGCGCTGCTGACCGGTTGTGCCGCGCTGATGAAGTACTCGGGCTTGGGAGCGGTGGTGTTGCTGGGAGCGTACGTGCTGCTGCAGAGACGCCCTCGACATCTGTGGTGGGGGGGGCTGGCACTGCTGCCTTTCGCCCTGTGGTGCGTGCAGAACCTGTTGGTGCACGGACAGCTGCACTTCTGGGCAACCATGCAGCGTTCGGATATCAGCACTCCTCTTAGCGACCGACTATGGGGCACGCTGGCAGGACTGGGCGGAGTGTGGCTGTTTTGGCTCTGGGCGGGCATCATCTGCAGACGGTGGAAGGTGCTTGTGCTCGCGCTGATAGTCGCACTGGCTGTCGGCTGGTGGCGATGGCAGCGGTTCGTGCCTGCGGGGGATGCGGAAGCCGCCTTCTGGAGCGCGGCGGGAACGTTCCTGCTACTCTTGACCCTCTTGCGCGTGTGGGAAGCGTGGCGAGAGCAGGCTTTTACTGTGCTGTGGACGGCGTGGGTGCTCCTCGCGATTGGTATCGGCGCGCCCTTCGCCGCAGCGAGGCATCTCCTGCCCGCCATTCCGCCGCTGGTGTTGCTGTGGCTCCCTGAAGCACAGTGGCGCTGCGGCAAACGGCTGACCCTTTCGGCGATAGCAGCGCTACAAGCTGCCTTCGGCATCTATGCTGGCTGGTGCGACATGCAGATAGCGGACGTTTACCGACGCGGAGCGCAGTTGCTGGCGAAAGAACAGGGTGCGCAGGCGTTTGTGGGACACTGGGGATGGATGTATTACGCTCAGCGTGCTGGGTTGCAACAGGTCAGTGTGAATCGTCTGCCTCCTGAGGGGAGCCTGATAGCAGTACCCACCATCGGCGGGGATGCTGCCGTACCTCCCGCGCTCGTACCGCGTCTGGGATACGAGGACAGCATAGAGATGACCGCACCAGCGTATCTGGCGACCCTGCCGCCGAAGGCGGGCTTCTACGCCTCGCTCAGAGGGTCACCGCCCTTCCGATGGCTACCTGGCGGCTACCGCGAGCAGTTTGACCTTTTCCGGGTGGAGGCGAAGCCACGATGAGCGTGCCGCACGTGAGCGTCATCGTGCCCATGTACAACGAGGAGGCGAACCTCCCCGAACTGCACGCGCGCCTCACGAAGGTGCTGACTGGCATGGACGTCGCCAGCGAAATCGTCTATGTGGACGACGGCAGCACCGACGGCACGCCGGAGCAACTGGAGACGCTACTACAACAGCCCCAACCGGTGTGCGTCCGCGCGGTGCGACTGCCTCGCAGGCGAGGGAAGACCGCTGCACTGTCCGCCGGTTTCGCCATCGCACGGGGAAATATCCTAGTGACCACAGACGCCGACCTGCAGGAGCCTCCCGAAGTGTTGCCCATGCTGGTCTCGCGCGTGCAGTCTGGCGAGGCGCATCTGGTGGTGGCGTGGCGACAGCAGCGGCAGGATACCCTCTTTCGTGTACTTGCCTCGCGTCTGTTCAACGCCACCCTGCGCTGGCTGAGCGGTCTCTCCCTGCATGATGTGAACTGCGGAACCAAAGCGATGAAGCGCGAAGTGGCGGAGAATCTGGAAGGGTGGATGGTCTCTGATATGCACCGCTACCTGCCGATCCTGGCGGCGCGAATGGGATACCGTGTCACCGAATCGCCGGTTCCTCACGTGGTGCGTCGTCGCGGGCGCAGCCGTTTTGGAGCTGGTCGTTACCTCCGGGCGATGGTGGACCTGTTTCCTGTCTCGCTGATGTGGTGGCGCGGATGGCAAGTGTGGCTGACACTGGTGGCAGTGTCCGCCTGGCTGACGGCGATGCATCGCCCACTCGGCTGGCTCGGTCTGGCGATGGCGATGGCATGGGCAGGGGGCGCGCTGGCACTTTGGTGGCACGGCAGAGGCTTTAGTCGTCGCTACCAAGCACGGTAACCCCCACTACCTCACGCACCGCTTGCGGGTTGCGCGAAGCTATCTCTAGTAAAATGCGTGCTGCTCCTCTGGGGCGCCGCCTGCCCTGTTCCCAATTCCGCAGAGTAGAGGTACTGATACCCATCATGGCGGCAAAGCGGGATTGAGATAGTCCGAATCGCTGGCGTATCGCTTTGATGTCCAGCGGTTGCCATTCAAAAGTTCGCGAGGGAGTTTTTTGCCCGCGCAAGACGGCTCCGCCTTCGCGAACGCTGTGCACCAGCTCCTCAAACAGATTTTGATTCATGGATATTCCTCCTCCACAATACGACGCAGGATGTGAATTTGCTCTTGAGACAGATTGTCTCGTTCATTTTTTCGGAAGATAAACAACATGAGAATAGTATCCTGATCCACTGCCCAGAAGTATATCACGCGCACGCCGCCTCTTTTTCCCGAGTACGAGGTACTCCATCGCAGTTTCCGTAGCCCGCCGCTACCCGGTATGAGCTTCCCCAAATCTGGTCGCACGATGAGAGCTTCTTGCAAGCGACGGTACTGCTCGTCACTCAATATCTCGACCACACGCTTTGTGAAAATGGTCGTTTCTACAAACTTCACAACAACCTGTCCCCACCATTCATGCCTACAGTATACGCCAATGGCGCACACTTTTCAATACCCGCTACGGCAGCTACCGTCGCAGAGCGGACCCCTTGGCTGGCTCGGTCTGGCGATGGCGATGGCATGGGCAGGGGGCGCGCTGGTACTCTGGATGAGGCGTCAGCGTGCGTCCAGTAGTGCAGTGAAGATTCACGCTTGACCATTAACGCACAAGAATCGCCCCGCAGCAAGGAGTGACGTATCTTACCGGCGAATCCTCACCACAGGAGGTCGGTAAGGATGAAGCTGTTCCTGAGGAGCGTACTCGGCATGATAACACTGATAACGGCGGTCTCGGCGGCGCCGCGAGGCGTGCCCGAACCGGTAGTGCCCCTGCCCTTTGGGGTGAACATCCATTTCACGCAGGCACCCGAACGCGAGCTGAACCTGCTGGCGGACGGCGGCTTCCGCTTCGTGCGAATGGACTTCACCTGGAGCGAGATAGAGAAGCAAAAAGGCGTGTACGACTTCTCCCAATACGATGTGTTGGTGCGCGATATGACCGCGCGCGGTATCCGCATCCTGTTCATTCTCGACTACGGCAACCCCCTCTATGACGAGGGCAAGGCGCCCTATACCGACGAAGGCAGAGCCGCCTTCGCCCGTTTCGCGGAGGCAGGGGTCAAACGCTACGCAGGCAAAGGCATCCTGTGGGAAATCTGGAACGAACCCAATATTTTCTTCTGGCAGCCCAAACCCAACGTGGAGGACTACGCGAAACTGGCGCACCTGGTTATCGATACCATCCGGCGCGTTGCGCCCGGCGAGTTTATCGTGGCGCCCGCTTCGTCAGGCTTTCCTTGGGACTTTATGGAGACGCTGGGACAGCGTGGCGTGCTGGCGAAACTGGACGCGGTGACCGTACATCCCTACCGCCCTCATTTTCCCGAAACCGCCGACGGCGACTACCGGCGACTGCGACTGCTGCTCGACCGATATAGCCCGCGTAAACACCTGCCTATTCTGTCGGGAGAGTGGGGCTATTCGGACGTCTGGGCGGGAATGGACATGCAAAAGCAGGCGCGCTACCTGCCTCGGCAGTGGCTGAGCAACCTCGCCAATGATGTTTTCCTCAGTATCTGGTACGACTGGAAGAACGACGGCGAAGACCCCAAAGAGCCGGAGCACCACTTTGGCACGGTGTACCACGACCTGCGCCCCAAACCCGCCTACATCGCCGCCAAAACGCTCACCAGCACACTGAACGGCTATCGCTATCTGCGGCGCGTCGCCCTGCCTAATCCCAACGACTATCTGCTCCTGTTCCGCAAGGGCGAGGCTCTCGCGCTGGCAGCGTGGACAACGGGTGACCCTCATCCCATCACGCTCAGCCTGCCGCGCGGTACGGTGCAGGCAGTGGACAACATGGGCAAGGCACGTAGCATGAACGTCACGGGCGCACCGTTCGTGGTAGACCTCTCACAAGAGCCGCAGTATCTGCTATTGCCACCACACGCCGACCTGAGCCTGCTCGGAGCGTGGTCTCCCGCGCGGCAGATACTGACCGTACGCGCAGGACGATCGCAGAATATCCCCGTCAACGTGCAGAACCCCACAGGACGAACCTTGAACGTTACTCTGCGGGCGCGACACGGCGAACAGATGCTGGCACAAGTACGGGTTCGCCTCAGACCCCACGAACAGCGCACGGTGAACGTGCCCGTCAAGGTGGAGGAACGGGGCGGTGAAAGCGTGCGCGTCACGCTGGAATGGGAGACGGGGCAACCCAATCTCCTCCAAACCGCCACCGTCTGGCTATGCGTATCTAATGTGCTGAACGTCCACACGCTCCCACCTGTCAAACGGCAGGTGATGGTGGTTATCGAGAATCTCGGCGAGGAGGCTCTGCAGGCGAAGGTCCGGGTTCAGGCGGGCAGTTTGCAGGGCAGTGCTCCATTGAACCTCGCGAAGGGACAGCGCGAGGCAACGGTCAGCGTGCAGATGCCCGAACCACTGCCTCCTGACGTGCGCCTCACCGCGCAGATAGTGGACGACAGGGGAGTGACGTTGGCACGTTCCGGCGAGACGCGCTGGGTGTTACTCGACGCCGTCCGCACCGAGGCGACAGGCTGGCGGGCGTGGCTGGACGGTGATGCGAAGGTGGAAGGGAAAGCAGAGGTGGGTATCGCTGAAGCCCCCGAACCTACCCCGCTGGGCGTGCGTACCGCGGCGCGGCTGGACTACCGCTTTGCGAAGGGGTGGCGGTTTGCCTGCGTCAACCTGCCCCAACCGCTTATACCCATCGAGGGCAAGCCCAAAGCAGTGGGGATGTGGGTATACGGCGACGGGAGCGGTAACATGCTACGCTGCCGCATCACCGACAACACCGGACAGACTTTCCAGCCCGATTATGGACCCATCACGTGGAAAGGCTGGCGCTTCGTCACCATGCGCCTGGACGGCGGATTCCCCGGCTTCTGGGGCGGGGCAAACGATGGGGTAGTGCATTACCCCATCCGCTGGGATGCGGTGGTGCTGGTGGACTCCAACCAGCAGAGCGTGGATAAAGACTGGAGTATCTATATAACGGGAATAGCCCTGCAGTACTGACGCCGATCTGGTGTGCCCAATGCACCCTGCTATTTGGCGACTGTAGATGGCTGAGTATCCCGTTCGTCTACGACGGCGACACGCTGTTTGGGGAAGCCGACCTGGACGGCTATCGCGCGGTCTACATCTGGGGCTTGCTGGGCCCAATTGCCCGCGTCGACTTGCGCTCGCCTGCCGGTACGCGGTATGATGTGATTGATGGTCTGGGTCACACCCGTTTGCTCCTTGACAGTTGGGGCAGCATCACCGACCGCTATAGCTACGACGCCTGGGGCAACTCGATAGAGCAGGTGGGCAACTCTTTCAACCCCTTCCGCTGGAACGCGGCGGCGGGGTATGAGTGGACGCCTGCGACGGGTCTTTATCATGTGGGCGCACGGGAGTACGACCCACGCACAGCCCGGTGGCTACCGCTTGAGATGGAGGATGAGACCATCTATTCCTCTCGCACCAGCCACACCTCCGCCACCTGACAGCCGCGCCCTTCGACCAGCTCCCACTTCAGCCGCAGCACACCGCCGCGCGTCGCCTCCGGTGGAATGGCGAACTCCATGACCGACGGCGGTTGCGTGCCTCTTAACGCACCGTGTATCTCTATCGACTCGTTCGCCACCAGGCGCATCACCGCGCGGAACCGCCCGTTATACACCACCCGCAGGCGGTAGCGCGCATGCGGGTCCAGCCCGGTATATAGCATCTCCAGAGGCGTACCGTACAGCGTGGATGCCTGACTGCCCCACGATAGGCGGTAGCCCGGTGCCATCGCGCCAAACTCGTCCTGTGCAGAGCGCAGAAAACCGGGGTCCTTCGCCCAGCCTTCCCCGCGTACCAGATGTGGCTCGGCATCGGGATTGCCCAGGTCGTCATAGAAACCACCCGGTCCGGGGTCTGTCCACCGCGCGATCCGAACCAGCGCCCGCGCCTGCTGTTCAACAGGCAACTGCATGGCTTTCTCACTCTCCGCCAGCAGCCACAAGCGGTTATTGAGCGGTTCGTCCATCGTGTCCAGCACTGCACCGCGCTCCGGCCCGTCCGCATGATAGCGCGACACGCTCATCTGCATCCCGATACTCTTCCACAGCGCCTCGCCCAGAGCCAGTAGCTCCCGCCGCATCGTCTCGATGTCAGAGGTGGTGCGCACTTCGCTGAGGATAGCCCTCGCTTCGTCTACCGCCCGGCGTGCCCCCAGACGCTCCGCCTGCTCCAGAACCTTCAGCGCGTCCTGTTCCTGCTTGCTCTCCCCCTCCAGACGTGCCTGCACGAACAGGTCGTAGAGCGCACGAAAGTACGCCATCTGCAAACGCCAGTTGTTCTGACCTTCCTTACCCAGCGCATGCCAGAGGTGCTTCCACAACCCCAGCGTCAGGCGTGGGCGTGGGTTGCCCAGAAGCGCACCCTGCCAGTTCCGCTCCAGGGCAAGCAGTCCTTCCGCAATGTCCTCCGCGAACTCGGAAGAGATGTACGCCCGCCCGTACTCTATCAACACATTGCGCACCGCACAGCGTGGGTCCCACAACCTCGCCGACCATATCGCCTTGTTCACGTCATCGTTAACACCCTCCGAATAGGTGATACAGCCGTCGGAGAGGTTCATGAACAGGTTGTGAATGTGCGCCTGCGCCATCGGGCGGGGGTTAATCGGCTCGCGGTTGAGGGTCAGCGCAAACGCTATGTCCCACTCCGGTACAGGATACTGGCAACGCACGCAGTGGGTAATGTCCGGATAACGACGCAGTTTGTAGCGAGCGGGTACCATCTCGCGCACACGCTCCATCCGGTCGCGTACCCAGGGACCATACACGACGCCGGTCAGCCAGTCCGGCTGTTGCTCGCGCAGGAAGCGATAAAAAGCGTCCATCCGCTCGCGGCTGAAGCCCTGTGGAGAGAGCCACAACCCGGCGCGAGGATGCACCCGGCGTAGTTCCTCCGCCATCTTCTCCAGCAGGGGAAACAGCTCCTCCGGAGGCATGTCGCCCGGGTCACCCCCCGGCACGAACACGTGGTCCAGACGTGACATGGACTCGAACAGCCGTCGCCTGTCTGCCACCATTCTGGGAATGTCTGCCGGTTGACCAGATGGCGCGTCGGTATTGGGCAGCCAAATCCACACGTCCAGGTCGTAATCGTCCAGCAGAGAGGATAGCCGGACGTTCATCTCCCACGGCGACAGGGGCATGATGGCGGTGCGTGGCGCATCGGGTCTCAGTGCCGGAATCAACTCGATACTGTTCGCTCCGAACAGCAGCAGGTCGCGGATGTACTGCTCATACTGCGCCACGTTCCAGGCGTCGTACGTGTTCGGCATGCTGCGATAGCCTAGCTGATGCCCCCGGATAGGGAAGCGGGCGGATGTGGAAACCAACCTGCCCGGCGAGCGGTTGGGCAACCAGGCACGTCCTCTCTCGGTATGCAGCCAGCGCAGCAATTGCCCCACAGCAAACAGCGCGGCGCGTCCGCAGTTGCCCACCAGCCACAGGCGTGGCACACGCGGCGCAGGCAGTTCCAGATACAGCGTGTAGCCCTCGGCGGAATCGGCGGGCGGTTCTGCCTGCCGTGGTACAGGCAGCCCGGCGGGTACGCGCTGTGGGTGCGCAATCACTATCGTCGGCGCGCCTTCGCGAGGCGTTTCGCCTATCTGCCACGTCAGACCGGCGCGCCTCTTCACCTCATCGCGCAGCAACTGCGCCGCCTTTCGCTCCGCGCGGTGTGCCGCACTGCCTGCGCTCAAAATAACAGCGCGCGAGAAGTCATGGTTCATCGTGTCCACCCCCTGTGCTCCGTTTCGCCAGAACAGCCACTTGTCCTCTGTGGCGTGAAGCAGGAGAACATGGTTACACTGGCTAATCCATGCAGTGCATGAAGGGAGCACCACAGGCGTTGGACAATCGCATAGCCTCCGAGCGACTCGCCGACCGCAAAGCGTGGACACTGATTCTTGTCGTCGTGTTGTTCACGCTGCTCCCCTATCTCTTTGGGGCATGGCTGTCGCTTGGGCGCAAGTACTTCTGGATAAACCACAACATCGACGACAACTGTGTGTACCTCGCGTGGATTCGGCAGGCATGGGAGGGGCACTTCTTCTTTGAGAACCGCTTTACCACCGACCCCCAACCCCGTCTTTCCACGAACCTCTTCTTCTGGACAATCGGCACAATAGCCCGCTGGACAGGGCTACCGGTGCTACTGCTTTTCCACCTGGCGCGGATGGGGCTGGGCGTCGTGTGGCTGTGGACGTTCTGGCTGCTAACTAAGCGACTCCTGCCGGAGGGCGCGCGAATGCCTGCGCTGTGGCTGGCGTGTGTCTCGGCTGGGCTGGGGTGGCTGTTCTGGCGGAATGCAGGCATCAACGCGCCCATCGACGTGTGGCAGGTGGAGGCATTTACTTTCCTGTCGCTGTATCTCAATCCGTTGTTCGTGGTGGGCACGCTGTTGATGACCGCCTGTACCCGCGACCTGTGGTGGGCAATGCAGGAAAGACGCTGGCGATTCGCCATGCGAGCAGGCGCGTGGGCGTTACTGCTGGGTAACATCCACTCCTACGACGTGATACAGGTGGCGGCGGCATGGCTGGCGTTTCTGGTGGTCAGCGACATCATCCACAAGCGTATCGACCGACAGCGATGGCTGATGGCGCTGACGGCAGGAGGCATCGGCTTGCCAACGGTAGCCTACCAGTACTGGCTGTACCGCGTCGACCCCATTTTCCGCCACCGCGCCGACGTGCCCACCTCTGCGCCTCCGTTATGGCACGTGCTGGTGGGGTATGCGCCTCTGCTGGTGCTCGCGCTGATTGCGGTGGTTATCATCGTCCGCGAGCGACGACACCGCGAAGAACCGTTCCTGTTCCTGCTCTGCTGGGCAGCGGCGGGCATCGGCTTGCAGTACCTGCCGCGAATCTTTGCAACGGTGGGCGTGCACCTGCCCATGAACTTTGAGCGCAAGATGATTATGGGCGCACACCTGCCGCTATGCGCTCTGGCAGGATGGGCACTGTGGCTACTGGTGCGCCACCTGCCTGCACGACGCGCCCTGCTTGTCACTGCGCTGGTCATTGCGTCTACCACGCCGAGCAACATCCGGTGGCTGATCCGCGACGGGCAGAACCTCATCCGAAACATGGCGAATACCGGCATGCACCGCGTCTACATGCAGCCGGAGGAATGGGAAGCCATCCAGTGGCTGGCGAACAACACTAGCCCTGAAGAGGCGGTACTGGCTTTCCCCTCCTTCGCGGTGTTCATCCCCCCGTTTGCGGGCAACCGGGTATATGCAGGGCACTGGGGCGAGACCCCGCAGTTTGCCCAACGATTGCGCGAAACCCTGCGCTTTCTGGACGCCCGTCGTGGCGATGCGGAACGATATGAACTGCTGCGCCGGGCGAGGGTGAAATATATTGTCACCTTCTCCCCCGAGATGGAAGGGTGGTTTGGCGTTCCCCTGCGCGACTTCGTTGCTCAGCCGCTACAGGGCACGGAAGTGGTCTTCCAGAACCAGATGGTGGTGATACTGAAGCTCCTTTGAACCTTCTCCCACTCTTTGCGTCTGAAAATGTACCGGAACGAGAAGGTGCTTACCGATGACCGAACGCGAACGTATCGCTCACCTGCTGCGACGCGCAGCACTCGGCGCCAGTAAAGGCGAGGTGGACTATTACCTGCGCCTCGGCTATCGCGGCGCGGTAGAAGCACTGCTGGATTACGAGAAAATACCTGAAGACTATTCCGACCTGCTCCGGCGTTTGCAGGGCGACTCACCGCAGCTGCGCCCGCCCCATGCCAAAATGTGGTGGATTGCTCGTCTGTTAACCACACGACGCCCGCTGCAGGAGCGGATGGTGCTCTTCTGGCATAACCACTTTGCCACCTCCGCTTCCAAGGTGCCCCGTGCGGAGCTGATGATACGGCAAAACGAAACCTTCCGCCGCCTCGCGCTGGGCAGTTTCCGCGAGATGCTGCTGGCAGTATCGCGCGACCCAGCAATGCTGCTGTGGCTGGATAATCACCTGAACCGCAAAGGCAAGCCCAACGAGAACTACGCCCGCGAACTGCTGGAACTGTTCACTATGGGCATCGGCAACTACACCGAGCAGGACGTAAAAGAAGCCGCGCGAGCCTTTACCGGATGGACCTTGCGCCCGCGCGTGGGGTTCCAGTTCGTACCCGCTCAGCACGACGACGGCGAGAAGGTGTTCCTCGGACACCAGGGCAACTTCGACGGCACAGACATCATCGACATCCTGGTCAAACACCCCAAGACGGCGGAGTACATCTGCACCAAACTGTTCCGCTTCTTCGCATACGACAACCCTGAGCCGGCGGTGATACGCGCCCTCACCAAAACCTACTTCGACAGCGGCTACCATATCGGCGCGGTCGTGAAGCAGATACTGCTCTCCGAAGCGTTCCTTTCGCCTCGCGCCGTGCGCACCATGGTGAAGTCTCCGATGGACTTCGTGGTAGGAACGCTCCGGTGCCTGGGCGTCGGGCAGTGGCTGCTTACTGCGTTACAGGCGGAAACATTGCCCCAACCTGTTCTGGCGATACTGCGCTTCGCAGACCAGTCCATGCAGCGCATGGAAATGAGCCTGTTCTACCCACCGTCGGTGAAGGGCTGGGATTGGGGCATGGCGTGGATAAATTCCGCCACCATGACCGAGCGCATCCGATTTGCCGACGCGCTGGCGAACCCGCGAACGCTGGGACGAGGGATGGTGGCTTTGCTCAGCAACCCCGCCTCTGTTCCAGCCGATGTGGACGACGAGCAACTGCTGAAACGGCTCTGTGAGGTGCTGGACGCCAGCCTATCCGTCCAATCAGGGCAGAACATCCTGAAGATAGTGCAAACAAAAGCGGGCACTACCGACCGCTCAGCCAGAGTTCCAGCGATGCTTCGTCTTGTCTGCGCCAGTGCGGAGTACCAGTTTATGTGATGGAGGTGTGAGATGAATCCCAAACTATCACGACGTGACCTGTTGCGCCATGGCGCCACCTTTATCGCCGTGGGGATTGCCGCGCCCGGCTGGCTGGCGCGATTGGCAACCGCCGATGCACAAATGAGCCGTAAGGGACAGCGTGCCCCCAATGACCGCATTCTGGTGGTAGTGCAGCTAAGCGGCGGTAACGACGGCTTGAACACCGTTATCCCCTACACCGAAACGCTGTACAGGCAGATGCGCCCTGCGCTGGCGATACCTGAAAGCGAGGTGGTACCGCTGAACGAGCGCATCGGATTGCACCCTGCCTTCGCGAAGGTCAAGTCGCTAATAGACGCGGGGCAGTTCGCCATCATTCAGGGGGTAGGCTACCCCAACCCCAACCGCTCGCACTTCCGCTCGATGGAAATCTGGCAAACCGCCAATCCCGACCGGGTGGAGGGCACAGGTTGGCTGGGCAGATATCTGGACACCCTGCCCGAATCGGCGCGGAACCCGCTCATCGGTATCACGCTCGGGCGCGAGAACCCCGTGGCGATGAACGGACAGAAGGTCTCCGTGCCCTGCGTAGCGAGCCTGGAGGACTTTAAATCGCTGGCGGGCGAGCAGGCGGAGGCGTTGCGCGCGGTATATGCCGTTCAGGGGCAGAAGACCGCCCCTGTGCGCACCGCCACACTAAAAGCACTGGACGCAGCGGAGATGATTCGAGCGAAACTCGGGCAGTACCGTTCGGCTGTGGAATACCCCCGTACGCCCTTCGCGCAGGCTCTACAACAGATAGCGCAACTGGTCGCTGCGAACACGGGCACGCGCGTCTTCTACTGCTCTACCGGAGGCTTTGACACTCACGCCCAGCAGGCGCGCACCCACGCCACCCTGCTACAGAACGTCGCGGAAGGGCTCTCCGCTTTCTGGGCAGACCTTCAGGCGATGGGCAAGGCGGACAAGGTGCTGGTACTGGCGTTTTCGGAGTTCGGCAGAAGGGTGGCGGAGAACGGTAGCGCGGGAACCGACCACGGCGCAGCCGCTCCGATGTTCGCTATCGGCAAAAAGGTACAGGCAGGGCTTCTGGGTGAGCATCCCCCTTTGAATGACCTGCAAGACGGCGACCTGCGCTATCATATCGACTTCCGCTCGGTGTATGCGGCGGTACTGGAAGACTGGTTGGACGCCGACTCCCAGGCGGTGCTCGGAGGCAAGTTCGCCAAGATGTCGCTTATCTTATCCCCAGCAACGTCGCCGTGACGGGAAGCACGACAAGCGTGAGCAGAGTGCCTATCACAATCACCAGCGTTGCCAGCGTATGGTCACAGCCGTAGCGTGCAGTGATAACAGCATTAATCATTGCACTGGGCATGGCAGATTCTATCACCGCCACCAGCCGGGCGACACCCTGTACCCCTGCCCACCCGGTCGCCAGCCACATCAACCAGGGAAACACCGCCATCTTCGTCACCAGAATAAGCACCATCGGCAGGTAGTAGTGATTCGCCCGCAGGTGTGCCGGCTCCAGCATCAGCCCCAGCGATAACAGCACCAGCGGAACCGTCGCGCCTGCCACCAGCTGCGCCGCCTGGGAGATAAACGACGGCACAGGCACCTGCAGAGCGTTGATTAACAGCGTGCCGATGAGTACCACAAAGGTAGGGGTCGTAAAGAAGCTCAGCATCTCGCGCCAATCGAGTGCATACCGCGACGCAAGGTGATTGTTCCTGTTGCCGTAGTGCATAGCCACTGCTATCCCAACGGTGAACACGGGCAGCGCCATACTGAACTGGTCGTACACCACTGCAGCCGCCATCGCCCCTTCGGTCCTGCCGAAAATCGCCTGCACCACAGGATAGCCCAGAAAGCCCGTGTTGCCGAACACTGCCGTCAGCAGAAAGGTTCCGGTAACTGGGCGAGGGAAGCGAAGCAGATAAGCGGGTACCCACAGCAACACCATCACCAGCACCTGCAGCATGGCGAACAGCCACGCCGCATGTACCATGTCCGCCGTCACCCGCTGACGGTAAAGGGCATGAAAAACGAAAGCGGGCAGGGTGACATCCAGAATCAGACGGTTAATCACACTGATGTCGGTGTCTCGCAGGATACCCCGCCGCTTCAGCAGATAGCCGGTGAACAGCACCAGAAACAGCGACAACACCACCCGAAAGACGTTCAATTATCTACGCTTCCTCCAGCTCCAGCAGGCTCTCCTCCGCTTTTCTACCGTCGTCACAGGGCTGAGGCTCCACCTGAACAGGCAACGCCGCCGCCGCGCTTTCATCGCCTTCCCAGCGACGGTGACCGCTCTTATCCAGCACCGCCTTCATAAAGCCCACAAATAGCGGATGCGGTCGGTTCGGGCGCGAGCGAAACTCGGGATGGAACTGCGTTGCCATAAAGAAGGGATGCCCCTCCAGCTCGATAATCTCCACCAGACGATAGTCGGGTGACACGCCGGAGAACACCATCCCGTGCTCCGCCAGCCGCTCGCGGTACTCGTTGTTTACCTCGTAGCGGTGGCGATGGCGCTCGTATACCACCGCGTCGCGGTAGAGCTTCGCCGCGCGGGTGCGCTGCATGATACGGCAGGGATACGCCCCCAGACGCATGGTCGCGCCTTTGTCCGCCACATCCTTCTGCTCCGGCAGCAGATGAATCACCGGATGCGGCGTGTTGGGGTCTGCCTCCTCGGAGTGCGCCCCATGCAATCCGCAAGCGTTTCGGGCGAACTCCACTACCGCCATCTGCAAGCCCAGGCACAGCCCGAGAAACGGAATGCGGTGCTCACGCGCGTAACGGATAGCGGCGATTTTGCCCTCCAGCCCACGCACGCCAAAACCGCCCGCAACAATGATGCCATCGAAGCCCTTCAGGTGCTGTGCCACATCGTCGGCTTTCTCCAGCCCCTCCGAGTCGATCCACCGGATGTTCACGCGGGCGTTGTTGGCGATGCCAGCGTGCTTCAGCGCCTCGGCGATAGAGATGTAAGCGTCCCCGTTGCCCGTGTACTTGCCCACCACCGCCACGTACAGGTTGTAACGCGGTCGCTTCATCACCTCCACCATCTTGCGCCAGTCCTCCAGGTCTGGCGGATGGTTGGGCAAGCCGAGCCGTCGCACCACCAGATTCGCCAGCCCCAGCTCCTCCAGACGCAGCGGTATCTCGTAGATGGTCTCGGTGTCCATCGCCTCGATGACCGCCTCTTTCTCCACGTCGCAGAACAGCGAGATTTTCTCCTTCATCTCGTCCGAGAGGGGCACTTTGGTGCGGCATACCAGCACATCGGGCTGGATGCCGATTTCGCGCAACTTAATCACGCTATGCTGGGTGGGCTTGGTCTTTACCTCGCCCCAGGGTCCCACAAACGGGATAAGCGTTACATGAATGTACATCACGTTCTCCGCGCCCGCTCGCTTCTTGAACTGCCGGATGGCTTCGAGGAAAGGTAACCCCTCGATGTCCCCTACCGTGCCGCCGATTTCGGCAATCACCACGTCCGCGTTGTGCTCCTTACCCACCAACACGATGCGCTCCTGAATCTCGTTGGTGATGTGGGGGATAACCTGCACTGTTGCACCCAGATAGTCACCGCGTCGCTCCTTCGAGATAACCGCATTGTAGATATTGCCAGTAGTCACGTTCGAGTGGCGCGTGAGGTCTACATCGATAAAACGCTCATAATGCCCCAGGTCCAGGTCGGTCTCCGCGCCGTCGTCGGTCACAAACACCTCCCCGTGCTGGTAAGGGTTCATTGTGCCTGCATCTACGTTGATGTAGGGGTCAAATTTGAGAGGAGCCACTTTGAAGCCGCGACTGCGAAGCAACCGACCGAGGCTGGCGACGGTGATGCCCTTACCAATAGATGACACCACCCCGCCGGTGACAAAGATGTACTTGGTCATGGTGTTCCCCCAGAATAGACTTCCAGACTTGCGCGGGGCGGACCGAACATGCCCTTCGTATTTATATCACGAAAAGGGGCTTGTTGGCAAGAGAGAACAACCTCGCTGGGAGGGATGCGCTCCGTCGCATCCGAAAACCTTCCATCCCTCTGGAGGGCGAGGCTCCTGCCGAGCCATACGAAGTCCCCCCCCTGCTGACCTCCCCCGTAGACGGGGGGAGGAAAGGCTCCCTCCCCGCGAGCGGGGAGGGCTGGGGTGGCTGTCAAGGATACAAAACAGAGGTCAATCAGTAATACTCTGCCGGGCTCGGTTGAGCAACCAGTATCAGCAAGGTGTAGAAAACCAGCGCACCTGCCAGATAGAGCGCAAATACCACCGAAGCCGGTAGACGGGGGAACCGAATCGGTACCACCTCTACGGTCGTATTATCCGTGGAGACGGCTGTACCTGTTGCCACCGGCAGGTTGCGGAGCTCTGGTGACAGAAGACTATCATCCCCGCTCGCTGTTGTGGGCGGATTCGTACGCGACTCATCTGCTGACGCTCCCCAGCTGCTCACAAACGCGACCAGAGGATGATGCGTCACAAGGTCCTCAATGACAATAGCCCTGGCAGGCAACGCAAGAACCAGCGTTCCCAGCAGAATAACTGCCCAGAGTGCCCCGACTTTCCCCCTCATCATCGCACCGCCTCCGAAGATTTTGACGGTATACCTACAAACCCTGTATTACCAGGTGTATGATACCTCAAACGCACAAATTTTGCAAGCGAAAATGGGGAGCAGTTCGTATCTGCCCCCAAATCATGCCAACATCAAGCGCGGCGCCGCTTCATACCCAACAGCGCAAGCACCCCTCCTGCCAGCGCAACCACACTCGCCGGTTCGGGCACAACGTGGATGGCGAAGTTGTCAATCCATACCACATCTGCTCCCGTTCCCGACGCAGCGTCGTGGCTCAGCAGGATACCCCAGCCAGTGAGCGTCGTGATACCGGTGATCGGGATGCCGTTGTCTACCATCACACCGTTGTACCAGGAGTACGCCTTCATCTGGTTGAAGTCCCAGACCATCTTGAGGGTGGCGTACTGGTCAAACACGGTGGGGGTAGAGCCTGCACCGGGAGCCCAGCCAAAGGGATGGGTGTGCTGGGATATGTCCCACTGAATGCCGTACGTGGGGTCGCCGTTGTCGATCCAGTACCACCACAGGTTCTGCTTTTGCGTCGGACCGGCGCGGTAGATGTCGAAGGTAACGATGACCACTTTCCACCCTGCCGCCAGTGGGTCGGGGATGTCGCGGAACATCAACGACTGGTCACCTTGACGGTCGCCCACCTCCAGCCGCACTGCCTGTTGACCAAGCACCGGTTCAGGAGCTTTGACCACACGCGACCAGTCCCCGAAGGTGCCGCTTGGTGTACCCACCCAGCCGTCCTGTCCGTCTAGAACGCCCAGGCTAAACGTGGGCGATTCGAACCCGTTCGAGTCATACCACACCAGCTGGGCGTGCACCGTCCCTGCTCCCAGCACGATAGTCGCGACTGCCGCGAGAATCCAGCGATGAACCTTCATTGTGCTGCCCTCCTTTCGTGGCATCGCACAGGATACACTCTCAGTATAAATGCTTGTGCCAAAAAGTGCAACAGGTAGTCGTACGGGGTTTTGACTTTTCTGGAGAACCACGATGGAATAGGGATAGTTTGCCAGAAAGGAGAAGGGTACTTGCGTTGCATATGTTCCTGCGCCTCGGGTGGGGTATCGCGGCTTGCTGTCTTCCGGGCTGCTCTCCCAGATTTGGGCTGGCGGAACGCCAAAACCGATACTGCTGCTTGCTGGCGACATCGATGGCGATAACGAGGTGACCCCCTTTGACTTCGGCAGGCTGGTGTCGGCGTTCGGCAGCTTTGCGGGCGAAGAACGCTATGATATCGACGCCGACCTGGACGGCGATGGCGAAATCACCCTGTGGGACCTCGGCTGGCTGGTGAACCACTTCGGGATGATAGGCGACGAGTGAGCATAGCTGCTCTCCCTTGTTTCCAGAGCAGCGTGCATGGTATGATAGGCAGGGTGTCGAAAATGTCGCGAGTCGCTGAGGAATGGCTAGAGCAGGCTGAGTACGACCTGGAGACAGCAGAGCACATGTTGTCTACAGGACGCTACATGGCTAAAACAGCACCCTCCGTTGAACGCATCATCCACAGATATAGGGAACAGCTCATCCAACTAGGCATTCGCCCTCAGAAAATCGTGCTATTTGGTTCCTACGCCGAGGGCACTGCGGACGAATGGAGCGATGTAGACCTCCTCGTCATCTCCCCAGATTTTGAGGGAATGGAAATGCTCCAGCGTCTGGAAGCACTCGGCATCGCAGCAGCTCGCATCTGGGAGCCAGTGGAAGCGCTTGGATATACCCCCGAAGAGGTCAGCCATACAGAAACTGCTACTTTCCTATACGAGGTTTTGCATACCGGCATCGTGATATGGGAGGAGGAAAAAGGGACGGTCAGTTTAACCTGACTCCTTGCTCCCCCTCCAAGCGAGGAAATGCCCCCTCTCCCGGTGGGAGAGGGGGTTGGGGGTGAGGTCTACTTGTCCACTGTCACCGCGACCTTGTCCTTAATCGCTACCTGCGCAGCCGCGAGGCGGGCAATCGGCACGCGGAACGGCGAGCACGACACGTAGTCCAGCCCGACCTCGTGGCAGAACTCAATGGACGACGGCTCGCCGCCGTGCTCCCCGCAGATGCCCAGCTTGATGGTGGGGTTCACCTTGCGGGCGTCCTCCACGCACATCCGCATCAGCTTGCCCACGCCGTTGCGGTCTAGTTTCTCGAACGGGTTAGCAGGCAGGATGTCCATCTCCACGTACTTCTGCAGGAACTTGCCCTCTGCGTCGTCACGGCTGATGCCGAAGGTGGTCTGCGTGAGGTCGTTCGTGCCGAAGGAGAAGAACTCGGCGTGCTGGGCGATTTCGTCGGCAGTCAGAGCCGCGCGAGGGATTTCAATCATGGTGCCGAACTTGTAGTCGACGTCCTCACCAGTCTCCTCCACCACCGCCTTCGCCACCGCTTCGAGCTTCTCCCGTACGAACACCAGCTCGTGCACGTCGCCCACCAGCGGGATCATAATCTCGGGATGCACGTCAATACCGCGTCGCTTCACTGCCACCGCTGCCTGCAGGATGGCGCGCACCTGCATCTCCACGATCTCGGGGAAGAGGATGGAGAGACGACATCCGCGCAAGCCCAGCATCGGGTTGAACTCGCGCATGCCCTCAATCGCCTCCAGCAGGTGTTCCTTCTCGGCAAGCAGACCCTCCAGCGCCTTGCCACCCAGTGCCTTCACCGCCTGGCGCAGCTCGGTCACCTCGCGCAGAGTCTGCTCGTAGCTGGGCAAGAACTCATGGAGCGGCGGGTCGATGAGGCGGATAGTCACAGGGCGACCCTCCATCACCTCGAAGATGCCCTCGAAGTCCTTCTGCTGAACGGGCAGGAGCTTATCCAGCGCAGCGCGTCGCTGCTCTTCGGTGCGTGCCAGAATCATATCTTGCACTACCGGCAGACGGTCTTGCTCGAAAAACATGTGCTCGGTCCGGCACAGGCCGATACCCTCCGCGCCGAACTCCACCGCCTGCTTGGCATCGCGCGGATTGTCGGCGTTGGTGCGCACACCCAGCTTGCGACGCTCGTCCGCCCAATCCAGCAGCTCGTGCAGCTCGTCGGTGAACATGGCTTCCACCAGCGGCGCCTGTCCGAGAATGACCTCGCCGGTAGAGCCGTTGATGGAAATCCAGTCGCCCTCCTTCACGGTGACGCCGTTGGTGGTGAACTCGCGCTTGTTGAGGTCGATGGAAATCGCCTCGCAACCCGCCACGCAGGGGATGCCGAACCCGCGTGCCACCACCGCCGCGTGGCTGGTCATGCCACCGCGTGCAGTCAACACACCCTTCGACGCCAGCATGCCGTGAATGTCGTCTGGGGTGGTTTCGGGACGTACCAGGATGACCGGCTCGCCCTGTCCACGCTCGGCAGCAGTATCGGCATCGAAAACCGCCTTCCCGACCGCCGCGCCCGGCGAAGCCGCCAGCCCCTTCGCGATAACGTCCACCTTCGCCTTGGGGTCAATCTGCGGGTGCAACAGCTGGTCGATATCGCTTGGCTTCACGCGCAGGATGGCTTCATCTTTGCTGATGAGCCCCTCCTTTGCCATATCCACCGCGATTTTGACCGCCGCCAGCGAAGTGCGCTTGCCCACACGACACTGCAGGATGAACAGGCGGTTCTTCTCGACGGTGAACTCGATGTCCATCATGTCGCGGTAGTGGTTCTCCAGCAGCTTGGCAATCTCGTCAAACTGCCGGTAGATTTCGGGGTTGATGGACATCAGCTCGTCAAGGTGCATGGGGGTGCGGATACCCGCCACCACGTCCTCGCCCTGCGCGTTGACCAGATACTCACCGTACAGCGTCTTCTCACCGGTTGCCGGGTCGCGGGTGAACGCGACGCCGGTGCCCGAGTCGTCCCCCATGTTGCCGAACACCATCGTCTGCACGTTGACGGCGGTGCCCAGGTCCCAGGGAATGCCTTCACGCTCGCGATACACCTGAGCGCGCGGGTTGTTCCACGACTTGAAGACCGCCTCGATAGCTAGCTGCAGCTGCTCGAAGGGGTCCATCGGGAAGTCCCTGCCGGTCTCCTCCTTCACCAGCGCGAGGTAGTCCTGACACATCTGCTGGAGAGCATCGGCGGGCACTTCAGTGTCCAGCGTCACGCCCAGCTTCTGCTTATACTCGTCCAGAATCTGCTCGAACTTGTGCCGCTCCACACCCAGCACGATGTCCGAGAACATCATGATAAACCGGCGGTAGGCATCGTAAGCAAAGCGAGGGTTATTCGATTGCTTAATCAAGCCCTCCACCGTCTGGGCGTTCAGTCCGAGGTTGAGAATGGTGTCCATCATGCCGGGCATCGAGAACTTCGCGCCCGACCGCACCGACACCAGCAGGGGGTTCGCCGGGTCGCCGAAGTGGCGCCCCATCCGCCTTTCTACCTCCGCCATCGCAGCGCGCACTTCGTCCATCAAGCCATCAGGAAACTTGCCGCCGCTGCGCAGGTACTCCATACATACTTCGGTGGTAATCGTGAATCCCGGAGGAACCGGCAGACCAATGTTGGTCATTTCCGCAAGGTTTGCACCCTTGCCGCCCAGAAGGTCGCGCATCTGGGCGTTTCCTTCCTCGAAGAGGTACACACGCTTATTCGCCATATCCTTCCACCCATCACCTAGAGTTTTGCCTTCGCCTGTCAGCGAAAGGGAGCGGAGCAAAGTAGCACACCGCCCCTATATAAGATAACACATTTTTGACAAAGGTCAAGTAGTAATGAAACGTTTGCAATATAATACGCAATTCAACGGCTCGCTTACCCCTTTAGCGCGCCCGCCACCATCGTCTCGTGAATGCGGTCACGGAACAGCCAATACACGAACAGCACCGGCAACATCACAATGACCAAGCCCGCAAACAGCGCTCCCCAGTCGCTCTGGTACTGCTCGACCATCAGCAAGTTCGCGATGCCCAGAGGTAGGGTGCGCCGTTCGTCGCTGGTCATAATCACCAGCGCGAGAGGATACTCGTTCCACAAACCAATGGCGTTGAACACGCCCACCACGATGATGCCCGGTTTTGCCAGAGGTAGCATCACCTTCCAGAACGCCCGCGCATGCCCGCAGCCGTCTATCAGAGCCGCTTCCAGCATCTCCTGAGGCAGGGTCTGGAAGAAACCCGTCAGCACGAACACGGTGAAGGGTAGCGAATACGCCACGTACACCAGCGTCAAGCCGTGCAGGGTATCTAGCATCTGCAGACGCGCCAGCAAGAAAAACAGCGGCACGATGGTAAGGAACAGAGGAAACATCATTCCACCCAAAAACGCGCCAAACAACCACTTCGCGCCGCGGAAGGGGTAACGCGCAAAGATATACGCCGCCATCGCTCCTATCGGCAGCAGTATCGCCAGCGTCGCCAGCGTCACAAGCAAGCTGTTCATGAAATAGCGAGCAATACCCGCTTCCTGCCACGCCCTCGCAAAGTTTTCCCATTGCAGGGTGTGCGGCAAACCCCACGGCGAGGTAAATATCTCTGCCCCTGTCTTGAACGCCGTCACCAGCACCCACAGCAGGGGCACCACCACCGAGAGCGCAAACACCCACAGCCCCCCCGCAACCAGTACGCGACGTATCATGCCTTGCCCTCCTGCGGATTGTGGCGGAACAGCGCGAGAATCGCCCCGCTAAGCGCCATCACCAGCACGAAGTTCACCACCGCCAGCGCGGTCGCATAGCCAAACTCGCTATGTTTGAACGCCTGCTCGTAAAGATAGGTCAGCATCACTTCGGTAGCGCGGTCGGGACCGCCCTGCGTCATCAGAAACACCAGCGAGAAGATGTTCATCGTGCCTATCGCCATGTACACCAGCGCAATGCGCAGCACCGCCCACAACAGTGGCAAGGTCACATAGCGCAGACGGGTTAACCCCATAGCCCCGTCCAGCGTGGCGGCTTCTATCACATCGGGCGGAATAGTGCGCAGGGCTGCGGCAAAGAGCATGATGTAAAACCCCAGCGCGTGCCACACATGCGCCACGCCGATGGATGCCAGCGCGGTTGGCTTCTCGCCCAGCCAGGCAATCGCCCACCTCTCCAGTCCAACCGCTTTCAGCGCAGCATTCAGTATCCCAAAAGAAGGGTTGAGGATAAACATCCACAGGATGGCTACCACCACCAGCGAGATAACCTGCGGAAACAGGTACACCGAGCGCAGCAACCTCGCGGCGCGACTATCGCTTCCGATCGCATGTGCCAGAGCCAGCGAAACCACCAGAATCGCCGTGCTCGTGCCGACGAAAAGGAGCAGGTTGTGCCGCAGAGCCATCCACACAATGGGGTCGGCAAAAAGATGGCGAAAGTTCTCCAACCCGATGAAGGTGCGATTGGCGGAGATACCTCGCCACCGGTACAACGAAAAGGCAAACGCCTGTACCACCGGCATCACCACAAACACCGCGTATAGCGTGGTCGCCGGCAGAAGAAACCCCGTGATGAATGCCGCTCGCGCTCGCGGTGTCATCGCGCCTTTCCGCGGGTGTAGGTATGTTTGGGAATGTTCTTATCCTGTCGGGTGGCTTCGGCAGCCTGCTCCAGCCGCTCTACGAACTGTTGCGGCGTGATGTCGCCTGCCAGCAGAGCAGCGGTAGCGTCTTCCACCGCTTTGCCCAGCTTGGGATACCACTGCCGATACTCCACAGACCACACTGTCTTCGCGTTGCGGAATACGTCTACCGGCTCTTTCAAGTGCTCGGGGAAGTTTGCTGCGTCGCTGCCCCGAATGGACATCAGCGTGCCTTTCGCCTCTACAAACTGTTTCGCTTTCTCTAAGGAGGTCATATATTTGTAGAAGTCAATCGCCACATCGCGGTTCTTGCCTTTGGTGGGAACCATCCACGGTTCGATGCCGATGCCAACAGCGGTGGGGTCGCCCTTGCCGTCGTCCAGTATCGGGGGAAGCATAAAACCCATGCGAAAGCCCTTCGGCATCACGTTGCGCATCTCGGAATGGAGCCACGTACCACAAGGTATCATCGCCGCGCGCCCAGAGAGGAACTCCATCTGTGCCCCCGTATGGTCCATGCCGTTCGCGCCCTCCTGGAAGTAGCCTCGTCGACGCAGTTCGTCCATCATCTGCGCCGCCTTCAAGAAAGCAGGCGACTTCCACGCGCCGGGCACTAGGTTCTGTGCGTTGTCGAACGCCTCGATGCCCCCTGCACTGATAGCCCAGGGGATGAGGAAACCACTCACTGCATAGGCGGGATAGATACCCTGATAGGTTATGGGAGCGATGCCTTTGGCTTTAATCTTCTCGCACAGCTCCAGCAGCTCGCTCCACGTGCGCGGCGGCTTCCAGCCGTTCTGCTCGAACATCTCCTTGTTGTACCACCACCCCAACATACTGAAAAAGTAGGGAAGCATGTAGGTCTTGCCCTGATACTGACACAGCTCCAACAAGGACGGCTCAAAGGTGTCGCGCCATTTGCCTTCCGCTTTGCCGTAAGGTGGCGAGTCCAGATACTCATCCAGTGGAATGACCTGCCCCTCGTATACCAGCGCCCAGTGGTCCATGCCCCAGCCGGGGTAGGTGAGGTCGGGCGGATTGCCCGCCACAAAGCGCGGGCGTAACTGCTCCCACACGCGCGGGTTGCCCCACACCTTGATTTTCACGCCGGGGTGCGACTGTTCATACTCACGTGCCGCCTGCTCAAAGAAGTCGATGCCGTAGCCTCCTTTGAAGCAGGCAACCTCCAGCTCCTTCGAGGCAGTAGATGGCTGTCTACCGCAAGAGACCACCGCAACAACAGCCAGTGCAGCAGATGTCACGAGCAACGCGTATGTCGTTCGCTTCATCTCTCTATCCCCCTATGGCGAATCCAGCCTGTTTCAGAGCGGCAGGAAGCACCCTCCCTTCGATCTGCTTTTACAGCTTCGCCAGAGACAACACGTGTTCCTGCAGTGACGACGGAACGCCTCCCGCAAGAGCGGATGCTCACCGGCGCAAGCCGATGAGGCGAACTTTGGGGTGGAGTGTGGTATATGTCGCCAGCACCCTCGCTACAGTACCAGCGAACCGAAGGGGAGATTTTCGTCCTCTACTATTCCTCTACGATTGCTCGTCTATCAAATGACGACAAACTTCCAGAACGAATCCTGCCCTTTCCAGCGCATCCCGCGCGTCGTGCTCGAAGTATAGCTCTTCCGGCGGCAGGTTGAGCACCTCATCCCCATAGAAACTGCGCTCGCGCTCCGCACTCAGCGAGCGCGAGATTGAAGCCAGTCGGGGAATGTGCCCGGCAAAACTCGCGGGGAAGCGGTGGCTCTGCTGTCTGAGCACAGCACCAACGTCATGAAGGCGTGGCACATCAACCCCAGCCCACCATAATGCTGCTTTCAGCGCAAGTTCAACCACCTCCTGAGAGCGGCGCACTACCAGGTTCCATGCCCCTCGCTCGCAGAGAAGTTGAGCCTCTTCCAGTATCCGCTGCGCTCTCTGCAGGTTAGCACGCGCAGCCGTATGGTTGTTCACAGCTCTATCACCTCCCCAGGGTGAAAGTCAGGCTTCAGGTCCCAGTAGCGCACCTTGCCGAGCCTCTTTCGCTGAGCACCCAGCGCCTGTAATCGTTCCCTGAGACGCCGCAGGATGCTTGCGAAAAAGTCGCCGCGGTCATACAGTAAGAGCGCATCCTCCGTCATGTCGAGGTAAGGTGGTATAGTGTGTTGCGCCTCCGCTTCGGTCTTCAGTATCTCGGAGAAGTCCGAATAGCACCCTTGCTCCCACAGTGCACCAAGTTCCGGTTGAATGCGCGTGCGTACCGGCTCCAGCACCTCGTACCTTCGGAAAATCCCTTCGGGTAATTCGCGACAGATAATGAGCAAGTCGATGTCGGAACCAGGCGAGCCTTCTCCGCGCGCCACAGAACCGTAGAGGACGACGGAAGTGAGGTTTTCGCCCAGCACCTCCTCCGCAATCTCCGCGTACCGTTGCGCCAGAGAGCATAGAATCCGGTTGATGTCGGTTAATATCTGCTCACGCATTGCGGTTCACTCTGACGTCCGCCACCGGGTGGTTCACGGCTCGGTAGGAGCCTCGCCCCCAAAACTTCGTATGGAGGGTCACGATGGAGCGTGACCCTCCATATATTCTGCACCACTAGAACGGCGAAGCGGGGGGTGGCACACGAATCTCGGCGGAAACCGCCTCGTTGCCGCCCCTGTCCACCGCTTTCACTTGCAGGCGAACGATGCTGGCGGGCAGGGTCGCCTGATACTGCTCGGTGCCGGGTATCTGCTGCATGGTAACCGGAGTGGGCGTAGGGTCTACCCCAACCGCCAGAACGGTCACCGATGCCACACCCGTACCCACATCGAACGCCTGCACCTGCACCAGCACGCGGTTCGTGCCCGCCTCACGGGTGACCGCTGGCGTGCCGATGACCGGTGGCGTGGGGTCAAAGGGCAACCCCTTCTCCGCTCCACCACAACCTGCCAGCAGCGCCGTCGCCATCCATCCCAGCGCGGTCAGTGCGGTTCTCGTTCTCTTCATCGTGCCACCTCCTCTCACCGTGTCAACGTGATGGGTACCATGCTGCGAACTACCTGCCCGTCCGCGCTGATCGCCTTCACTTCCACCATGTAGCTGCCAGCGGGCAGGGCGATGCCGTTCGCATCACGCCCATCCCACGTGATTTGCTGAATGCCAGCCGACCGCGAAGCACCGCTCGTCAGCCTGCGCACCGGTTTGCCTGCGGAGAGGATATTTACCTCCACCTGTGCGCTGGTACTCAAGTTGAACGAGATGGTGTAGCGCCCACTGGTGCTCCGTCCGCCGCTTATCCGCACCTGCGACAGGCGCAGCAGACCGCTCTGCGGAGTCATCTCGATGCGGAAGCGGTACACACCACCCTGTCGGCTCACCGCGAAGGTGTGTGAGCTGGTAGTGCGCAGGAAACGACGCTCGCCGGTTTGCAGGTCCACCAGCACGGGGTTCGCGGTGCGAGGCGCCTGGTGCATCCCCTGCCAGTACAGCGTGGCAGTGCCATCGTTGCCTGCGGGGATGCGCACTTCCACCTCCCACGGCATGCTGGCACGGCTGTCCGCACGCACATCCACCGCCAACGGCTGACCGTGCTGTAACAGAACCACTTTCGGCGCGGGAGCAGAAGATGGCGGGTCCGGTGGCAACTCGATGGCGATGTTCTCGCCAGCGTTCGCACCAAATACCGCCTCCGCACTGCCAGAGCTGGACTGTACCAGCAAGCGCACCGACCAGGCTTTGCCGTTCTCCGACGCAGCGCGTGTGGCGTTCGGGATGATGCCGTCAGACGGCTTCAGCAACAGTTCGCATTCCTCGTGAGCGTACACCCAGTAGCCTCGCCACGGCTCGATGCTGTTCACCGTGCCGGGTATCAGCAACGGGTCATACACCAGCACATAGCGACCGGTTGCCGGGTTCGCACCGTCCTGCAGCCAGCCCCATGCATGGTCTTCTATCCATCCCAGCTGCCGCGCCTGACGCAGGGTCACCTCTTCGCCCTGCCGTCGCACCTTGATGGTGTTCACGTCCCAGACAACCGGGTCCGCGGAGGTGCTGGCGATGAAGTTCCAGCCGCGCCTCAGCGCAATCGGGAACGAAATCGGCAGTTCGTTGCCCGCAATGCTGAGAGGAGCCGGCTGTGCCGCGCTATACCAGTACCCCACACCGATGAGCAGAGCATCACCTGCATCCGTGTACGACTGGGTGTTCGCATCCCATACCTTCATGGGCACGCCTGCGATACCCATAGCCTGCTTGCTGGCGTCCGGCAATGCCAGGTTCACCGCAAACGTGCCAACACCCAGTAGCCTTGCGGGCACTTTGGCGGACACCTTGAAGGAGCGCGAGCCAGCGTTACTCCACTGCTGACCGTCGTTGGCGTACGCCTCCAGCTGGTAAGTGCCCGCGCTGAGCGCATTGCCTGCCGGCACACGGAACACTGCCTCCTCACCACTGGCGTAGCTGGGTTTGCTCCAGCCGGCGGTGCTCACCGTCTGGTCATACACCGCTACCTGCTGTCCACCCTTTGAGAGCACCAGCTTGTAGCGCAGGCCGTCAGACAGGTCGGCGTCGGTAGAGCGCAGGCGGAACTCGGGGGTAGGCGACGTGACTGCAGAGGCAGCAGGGGTAATGACCTCAGGCGCTTCAGGAGCCTGGTCCACGGTGAAGCTACGCTCCCAGCTGCCGTTGCCCCATTGCCTGCCGTCGGTGGCAAATGCCTGCCACTGGTACGCGCCCGTTGCCAGCGACGCGCCTGCCGGTACGGTAAACACCGCTTCCTCGCCACTGGCGTAGCTGGATTTGCTCCAGCCGGTGGCATCCACGCTCTGGTCAAAGGTCGCCACCACCTGTGCTGCCTGCTTCACCACGATTTTGTACTGCAGGCTGTCGCCGTTGGCGTCGGTGGCGCGCAGGCGGAAAGTGGGCGTATGGGATACGAAACTCCCTCCCGCTGGCTCCAGCAGGTCAGGAGCGGATGGCGCGGAGTTCACGACAATCGTTCGGCTTTCGCTGCCGTCGCTCCACTGCTTGCCGTCGTACACCAACGCCTGCCACTGGTAGGTGCCCGGGTTCAATGCACGGTTAGACGGCACGGTCAGCGTAGCATCCTCATCGCTGGCGTAGGCGGGCTTGCTCCAGCCGGTGGCATCTATGGTCTGGTCGAAGGTGGCAACGGTGGTGCCGTTGCGGGTGAAGATGATTTTGTATTTCAGGGTGTCGGATGCGTCGGCATCGGTAGCGCGTACCGTCAACGTGGGCGTACCCAACACGATAGCGTTCGCCTCTGGACTGACCAGCACCGGCGCATTGGGCATCCGGTTGACTGTCATCCTGCGTTTGTCGCTGCCCTCGCTCCACCTGATGCCGTCGTAGGCGAACGCCTGCCAGGACAACACGCCCGTCGGTAGCGCGCGCGAGGCAGGAACCGTCAGCACCGCCTCCTCACCGCTGGCGTAGTCGGGCTTGCTCCAGCCGGTGGTGTCGGTAGTCTGGTCGAACACCTCTATCTGCTGGTCTCCCTGATAGATAACCACCTTGTACTTCATCCTGGCACCGGGCGAAGAGGTCGCCTTCATGCGGAAGGTAGGCGTCGGCGAGACGATGGCGTTTGCCGCCGGCTGTAACAGCACCGGAACGGGCGAGATGAACTCGTAAACCGCCAGCAGGTTGTAGTCCGCATCCATCGTCAGGGTGATGGTGCGATTGGTGGAGAAGTCTACCCCGTTGCGCACCCACTTAATAAACACGTTATCGTTGGGTGCAGTGGCGGGAGCGGTCAATGTCACCTGCACACCGCCATCGTACACGCGGGTAAACGGCGTGGAGCCGTCACCCCGTCCGTTGATATCGCTCGGGGTTACCGTGATGGCAACGCCGCTGTCCGGGTCGGTGGAGCTTACCTGCAGGGTATGAGTCACCGCGCCGGTTACAATCATCGAGTACGCCTGCCTGCCAGCCGGGCGCAGGATACCCTTATGGGTGACGGTGATAGTGTATACGCCCGCCTGCGGGGCAGGGACAACCACCTGCTCCACGTTGTCCACCACGTTATCGCCTGTGGTAGCGGGAGCGGCGGGGTTCGCCGGGTTCAGCACCCAGGGCATATAGGTGGTGGTACCGTTGGTCACGCGCAGGTCCAGGTCGTTTACCAGCATCCGGTCTGGTGGGTCTAGAGAAACAGGAGGCGGCGTGCCCGGCGGGTCCGTCCAGACGATGGTGACCTTCAACGGCTGAGTTCCATCCGAAATCACGCGCACGGTATGCGTTTCGCCGGTGCGCAGCACCCGCTCCTGAATCGCGTACGGGTTCTTGACGCTCTGCGAGATAACCTCTGCAGCCGTTTTGGCGTTCAGGATACCCCAGCCGAACATGTAGTCGGGACCGTCGGCAGGTCCACACTCGTCGGCGGTGTGGATTGCCAGCGCCTTGAGGGTGGCAGAACGCATATTCGCACCAGCATGCGTCTGCCGATAGTGCTGGATGAGCAATCCCAGCGCGCCGGCAACGCTCGGCGAAGCCATGGAGGTGCCATCGTACGTATCGTATCCGCCGATAACGCTGGAGTACACCCCTACTCCGATGCCTACCACATCCGGCTTAATACGTCCGTCGTCGGTGGGTCCCCAACCGCTGAAGTCGCTCATGCGCACGCTCCCCGGGCCGGCGTAACCACCCGGTATGGGGTAGACCGCGCCGACGATAATGGTGTTTTTACTGGTGGCTCCTACTGGCGTTGTATCAAAGCCTGTAGCACCACCGTCGATATCATGCGTGTCGGTATACACCCGTCCATCCGTGTGGTAATGCTGCACTGGCTGCGTAGCTGGCCCCTCCCCTCGATCATTGCCAAGAGCCACACAGATGGTGTAATAGGGGGCGTTGTAAGCGACTTCATCCCATGCGCGGTCCCAGTCGCCGTAGTAGCCAAACTTCCAGTCCTCACGCTGGCTAATAGTGGTATCTCCCATCCACATGAAATCCCCCACCCATCCGGCTGCGGGACCGTAAGAGTGGTTGGAAATGAGCAAGCCTGCTGTAGCAGCATCCGCCATCTCTGCCACATCATTGACCCAATCCCAACTATCCAGAGTGGCGGCAAAAGCCATTCCTTTGGCAAGGGGGTTTACTCCTGCCGCTGCCATGATACCGCCGACGTGCGTTGCGTGGTCATCTGCTTCCGAACCATCGCGAATGCGCAAGCGCCCCCGGAACTCGGGGTGACCGGCATCGACGGAGCCAGCATCCCACACGCCCAGCGTGACGCCTGCGCCCGTGAGGTTCAGTCCGGTAGAACCGCCGGGCCACAGCTCATCCACGCTGAGTGAATCGGCGGCTTCCAACCCTTTGGTGATAACGTAGACAGGCACCCCGTTGCGCACTGCCATGATCTCCAGGATCGTGCCGTTGGGGAGTTTGCGACGCACCGGCAGACCATGCTGCTTTGCCCACTCTTCTGCCTGCCGCTTTTCGACGGTAGCTCGTAAAGAGGCACGTGCCGCCAGCGAGGTGAGCGCGGGTACGTTGGTCTCCTCTTGTGCCCGGGACAACGGCGCGAAGAGCAACGTTACCCACAACAACCAGAGAACA
>CALJAP010000010.1 GCA_938027655.1 uncultured bacterium
GAGCGAAGGGATGCGCTGGTATACCAGAAACTTCTCCCCGCGGTCAAAGTCTTCGGTAGACGGAGAGAGCACCTCGATGATAACCACCGGGTTCAGCAGGTTATCCTCCTGCTCGTCTTCAAACTGCGGCTGTCCGCACACCACCACCACATCAGGATAGAAGTACGCGTTCGCTTCCCGTACCTTCACGCGCATATCACTGGATAATACGACGCACCGCGAACCGCGCAGCAGCTGATGCAACGCAGCCGCCACGTTACCGGTTATCTGCACATGAACAAAAGACGCCCCCGCCATCGCGAACACCTGTCCGGCGAGGTACTCGCTTTTCGTCTGCGCCTGACGCTCCATCTGTAGATATTGCGCCTCTGAGATGTATATCGAACGCACAGCCATCTTACCGCTCTCCCAACCTGTTTTTGGCAAAACTTACCCCCTCGTAGATGACCGATACCGGTATTCCCACTTCTATACTCTCCAGTACGACCACCTGCTCTCCCTGCGTATATTCTCGCTTCAACCACTCTCCACCCGGCTGGCGGATGAGATGTTCAACGTGCACTTTGTCCTGTGAGACGAGTAAATACTCGCGTAACGAGGTCAGCTTCTGGTAAGCAAAGAACTTCTCTGTTCGGTCAAAGTCTTCCGTAGATGGGGAGAGCACCTCGATGATAACCACCGGGTTCAGCAGGTTATCCTCCTGCTCGTCTTCAAACTGCGGCTGTCCGCACACCACCACTACATCGGGATAGAAGTACGCGCTCGCTTCCCGCACTTTCACACGCATATCACCGAGGTATGCCTCGCAATCTCTACCGCGCAAGGCCGCGTACAGTTGTCCACCGAGATTGAAAGCAATCCGGTTATGTACCCTCGACGCCCCCGCCATGGCGAACACCTGTCCCGCCAGGTATTCGCTTTTCGTCTGCGCCTGACGCTCCGCCTGCAGATACTGCGCCTCGGAGATGTAGATGGAGCGCACCGCCATTAGTCTCTCCCTCCGCTTACATGCTACCAGCCAACAGCACATGATGTCAACCTTTCCCCGTACTTCCTGCAGCGAGCAAAGAGAGGAGGTTGTGATATAATGAAAGAGGGAATCGTTTTGACGCCCCTATATCTGGTTAAGCAGGATACAATTGGGTCATGCACAACATTCACGATCTACTGGAATACGCCATTCTGCGACGTGCTTCGGATGTCATCCTCAAGGCGGGCAGTGCCCCCGTTTTACGGATTGATGGCAAGGTAGTGGTAAGTGATTTGCCTGCGCTCACACCGCTGGACTGCCACGAGCTGGCTTACAGCATTCTTTACAGTGCTGCCCGCGATGCACTTCTGGCTTCAGCCCATCCACACGAGAGTGTGGAACCGCTGGACGTGGACGAAAAGATGCAGCAGCTGGAACAACATGCCGAGATTGACACGGTGTTCACCATCGGGGGGATGGCACGGGTGCGCTGTAACCTCTTCTTGCAGAGAGGTAGCATCAGCGCGGCGCTGCGCATCATCCCCCTGCAACCGCCCACTATCGAGGAAGCCAACCTGCCGCCCATCTTTAAGGAGTTCGTTTCTCAACAGCAGGGTTTGATACTGATCACCGGGCCCACCGGCAGCGGCAAATCCACCACGATGGCGGCAATGATCGAGGAAATCAACCGCACGCGCACCGCCAACATTGTTACCATCGAGGAGCCAATAGAATACGTCTTCGAGGACAAACGAAGCGTGATTCTGCAGCGCGAAGTGGGCACGGACACCGCCTCCTTTGCCACCGCGCTACGCAGCGTGCTACGTCAGAACCCGGACGTGATCGCCATCGGCGAGATGCGGGACGTGGAAACCATGCGCGTTGCCCTCACAGCGGCGGAGCTGGGGCATCTGGTCATCGCCACGCTGCACACGATGTCCGCACCGGCTACCATCATACGCATCCTGAACAGCTTCCCACCCGAGGAGCGAGTGCCCCTGCGCGTGCAGCTGGCAAATACGTTGATCTGTGCGGTGGCGCAGCGTTTGGTACTGCGTGCGGATGGCAACGGTAGATTGCCGGCGGTGGAAATTCTGGTCGGCTCGCCAACGGTACGCAAACTCATTGAGGAGGGCAAAACCGACGAGCTGTATGCCGCCATGCGCGAAGGCGAACACTACGGGATGAACACGCTGAACCAGGCACTGGAGCGACTACTTGCTGCGCAGCTCATCACCTACGAAGAGGCTCTGGCGCACGCCGGAAACGTGGCGGAGCTGAAGCAGATGCTCCGCCACCGGTAACACTAAATCAAGTCCGCAGCGGTGATAATGCTTTCGGCAATCTCGCGCATCTTCTTGTTCTGGTTGCGTGCCTGAAAGTGGATGCGCTTGAACGCCTCTTCTTCGGTCAGCCCGAGGCGCTGCATCAGGATGCCCTTCGCCCGCTCGATCAACTTGCGGGTTTCGAGAGCTTCTTTCAGCTCCTCCACCTCCCGACTGCGCGCCTGTAGCTCGCGGAATCGGAGCATCGCAATCTCAATAGCGGGTCCCAAATCCTCTTTGCGGAACGGTTTCACCAGATAGCCAAATGCCCCCGCTTCGCTCGCCGCTTCTACCAGCTCCTGTTCGCTATAAGCGGTAAGGAACACAATGGCACAGGGACGTTCCTGAACGATCGCACGCGCTGCCTCAATGCCGTCCAGCTCCGGCATGCGGATGTCCATAATGATTAAATCGGGCTCATGCACACGCGCCGCTTGCACCGCCTGCACACCGTTCTCCGCCTCAGCCACTACCTGATGCCCGATCTTCTCCAGACGCGCCCGGAGCATCATGCGAGTCAGCGGCTCGTCTTCGGCAATCAAAATGCGGTAACTTTCCATCTTTCTTCCCTCACTTCTCAAACGTCTCATCGCCTCGCACTCGCGCAGGAAAGGCGTAAACCGTTCCGTTCAACGACCCAATCACAAAGCGTTCGCCATCTGTTTCAGGCACACAGAAAACATGCCCCTCTGCTAATTGATAACTCCGCACGATGCGACCACTACTCTCCTCTATCCAGTATACCACACCGTTCACCGATGCAGTGAAAAGGTAACCCTGTGCCGAGGCACATCCAGAATCATACATAACTTGCCCCGTTTCTGCAACCCAGCGCGGCTGTCCGGTGCGCACGTCTAGCGCATAAACCAGCCCACGCGCTCCCAGTGCCCCACAATAGACCGTACCGTCCTTCAACAGCGGCGAAGGATAGCCAAAACTGTTGCCCTGCGCAGAAGCCACCTCCCACAACACCTCGCCTGTTGCCACGCGCATGGCGTGTAACACACCATCGTTGGAGGGCACTACCACACGCGCCCCATCAGTTGCCGGAGAGCCGATAGCCGGTGCATAATAGAAAGAGCGCCCAAACTTCTGCTTCCACCTCAGCGCCCCTGTGCGCGCGTCGAGCGCATACACATGGTTGTCCCAGCACCCCACGATGAACATCCCCCGCACCGGCGTAATGCGCGACTGCACGAACATGCCCGTCTGAAACTCCCACAACCGGCTGCCGTCGCGCAGAGATAGCCCGTATATCTTGCCATCGCCCGCCGCAGTGCATATTACCTCCTCATAAATACCGGCGGAGGCAAAAACGGGCGGAGGCAGGCTGGTTCTCCAGAGAACATGCCCATCGGAGCGCCGCAGGCATGCCACCGTGCCCGATGTGCTGCCGATGACCACCACCTCTTCGGTCACTGCAGGAGCGGCAATCAATGTGCCCCCGATAAACGTTTTCCAACGAAGCCTGCCGGAGGTAACGTCCACAGCATACAGCGTACCGTCAAAGCTGCTGATGTACACCGTGCCGTCATATACGATGGGCTGCGCTTTGACGGAGCCGCCGGTTCGGAACACCCATAGCGGACGGACGGCGCCGGGTATTTCCAGGACAGCTGCATCCTCATAGCGCTTTTCACCACACACCGCCCGAAAGTGCACGCGATGGGTGCCGGGAATAACATCCCTGAGCGGGACGCGCGCGGTAAATGCGGAATCGCCGCCTTGCACGGTGACCGCTTGCCATGCGTCGTTATCAAAGCACATCTCCCATCGGTCGGGCAATGTGCCGTCCGACGCTCGCCACTGTAGCCGGGCGAGTAGTTCGTTGCCCTGCAAACGCACGCTCTGCACACGCAGTTGCGGTATCCGCTGAGGTGCGCGCGGCAGATCCGCCAGCAAAGTTGGTTCACCCTTCTCTTTCACCACGCGCCAGATGCGAACCGCGGAATCGTCCACCTCTACCTGATGATAGCTGCCCTGATATAACCCGCGCGCCATCAGAAACAACACGCCGTTGCGCCACCAGACCGTATCCTTGTGCCCATGACCTACGAACACCGCCTTCACGTTGTAGGGAGCGAGCAGGTGCAGCAGGCGATACTCGTTATCCACCATTTTTTGGCCCGTCGCGACCCAGTGGTGGAAGAAGAGGAAGACCGGCGTACCCTTTGGCAGTCGGCGCAGACGTTGTTCCAGCCAGCGCAGGTCGGCTTCCTCAAAGTGGCCATGGTGTTCCAGCAGGGCAGTGCTGTCCAGCGCGAAGAAATGGTATCCACCCCGCTCCCAATGCATTCGCAGAGGTCCCAACCACTTCGCAAAGCCCTCTTTACCAATTGCGCTCCAGCGCACGTCGTGATTGCCCGGCACGTTGATAAGAGGGATGCGGAGTTCGCTCATCACCTCACGGTAGCGTCGGTACTCCTCGGCGGAACCCAGCTCGGTGCAATCGCCGGTGTTGACGATGAAAGCGGGCTGTGGAGTTAATGCGTTGAAGGTTTGAATGTAATCGCGTGTCTCCTGGTGATGCGCGCTCACGCCGATATGCGTATCGGTAATGTGCAAAAATCGGAACCGCTCTCCCCGTGCGGTCACACTGAGCAGTATCAGCACACATATCCAGATTGCGCGTTTACCCACTAGCGTATACCTCTTTACCGAATGTTATACTTTTCTCCCTCAAAGGGCACGCTCCCTGCTTGCATCTGCAACAAGCAGGGAACGGCAGGAACAGGCAAGAACGTCTCAGAGGTATAATTAGCAGGCAACCCCTTATAGGAGGACAGGATGACGCTGGATAGATTCTTGCTCATGCTGATTCTGATACTGCTGTTCGCCCGCGTGATGGCTCAGCTGGCGGAGCGTGTGAAACAGCCTCCGGTACTGGGCGAGCTGTTGGCGGGAGTGCTGCTGGGCGCAAGCGTGCTGGGCTGGGTCCCCGACAATGAGATACTGCACCTGCTGGCGGAGGTCGGTGTGATGCTTCTACTGTTCGAGATTGGTCTGGAGACCGACCTGAGTGCGCTCCTGCGCGTGGGGGCAAAGTCATTGATGGTGGCTCTCATCGGCATTGCCCTGCCGTTTGCGGGAGGCTACCTGACCTGCGTGGCTCTGGGCATCACCGGAACGACCGCTATCCTGTTCGGGGCGGCATTCTGTGCCACCAGCATCGGCATTACCGCTCGTGTATTGGCTGACCTCGGTGTGCTGAACAGCACCGAAGGGCGCATCGTACTGGGGGCGGCGGTTCTGGATGACGTGCTGGGTCTGGTCATACTGGCTGTGGTCTCGGCGATAGTGGCACAGGGTAGCGTCAGCCCGCTGTTCGTTGCGCAGACGACAGTGGTGGCGCTGGGGTTTGTCGCGATGGCGCTGGTGGTGGGCAGGCTTCTCGCCCCCTCTCTTCTGCGCATCGTAGACCGCATGACGGTGCGCGGTGCGCTGGTTACCGCTGCGCTGGTGATGGCGTTCGCCTTCGCGCTGGCAGCGAAGAAGGTGGGCTCGGCGGCAATCGTAGGCTCCTTCGCGGCAGGGCTTGTGCTTTCCTCTATCGGACGTACCAGGCAGATAGAGCACGAACTCAAGCCCATTGCGGACTTTTTCACGCCCATCTTTTTTGTCAGTGTGGGAGTGGCGGTGAATGTGCGACTGTTCAACCCGCTGGACCCGGCGAACCGCTCCACGCTGGTGCTGGCATCGCTGGGCACGCTGGTCGCTTTCTCGGGCAAGTTTCTTGCCGGCTGGGGAGCGTGGGGCAAGGGTATTCGCCACATGCTCATCGGCGCGGGGATGGTTCCGCGAGGAGAAGTGGGCTTGATTTTCGCGACGGTGGGCAAGCAAAACGGCGCGTTGAACGACGCGCACTACGCCGCTCTGCTGGCGGTGATATTCCTGACAACGTTCGTCGCGCCGATTTTGCTGGCGTATTTCGCGAAGGGAAGTGCCCCAATCGAGAAAGTGCCAAAGTCCGCATAAACTCAAGCTGCCAATCACAGGGGGTCAGTGGGTGTGCTAGAAAGTTCGACTTATCTCGCGCGAGCCACACATCCCACACCCCCTTAAACGAAGCCAGCCTGCAAAGGCAGGGTTCCGCTTGCAGGGGAACGGTTTCAGCCGTGTGTGTCTGCTACATGGAGCTGCTCTGCTCACCCGGAGGTTCGCCCTCTCCACCGGGAAAGAACATGAAGGTTCCCACTCGCTCCGCTACTACTCTTCCTGTGATTGCACCTCGATAATTACCGCCACTTCCTGACAATCGTAGAACTTGGGGCAGTGTACGCATTCTGTCCACACCTTACGAGGCAGTTCGGCGCGGTCACACACGCGGAAGCCCAGCCTCTCGAAGAACTGCGGCTTATAGGTAAGGGCAAATACCCGCTCCACACCCAAACCGGGAGCCTCGCGCAAGCACTCCAGTACGAGCCGCTTACCGTAGCCTCTGCCCTGCGCCTCCTCGGCAACGGCAAGCGATTTAATCTCCGCGAGGTCGCGCCACACCACATGCAGTGCGACGCACCCCACCACTCTGCCATCTTCCTCCACCACGAAGAAGTCGCGCAGGTTCTCGTAGAACTGCGCCAGTGAGCGGTGAAGCATATCCCCGCGGTCGGCAAAAAAGTTAACAAGGCGCTGCATCGCCGGAACGTCCGCCGTGCGCGCCTTCCGAACGGTAACACTCATACTGTGGTGTTTACACCTACTGAGGCATCTTCCCTGCTATCAGGCGAGTGATGTCGTTAGCGGTTACCAGCACGAGAATGGAGAGCAGTATTGCCAACCCCACCATCTGCACCGCCATCTGCTGTTTGGCAGTGAGACGGCGCCCTCTTCGCAGCCACTCGACAAAATAGAGCAACAGATGTCCACCGTCCAGAATCGGGATGGGAAAGAGGTTCAGAATCCCCAGACTGATGCTCAGCGCCGCCATAAAGCTCAGCACCCGATGCAATCCCTCTTTAGCCGCAACATGCGTCATCTGCACGATGGCTACCGGACCACCCACATTGTCTTTCACTTTTCTGGTAAACAGGTGCTCAGGAATAGCCATGATGAGGTTTCTCGTAATGCGCGTACCCACCACCAGCGATTGCCATGGTGACAGCCGTTTCACTTGCTGGGCAGGAATGAACCCTAAACGCCCCTCCTTTTTAATCACCTTCTTGCCGTTCTGAACCTCTTCGACCTCATACTCTTTGGGAACACCGCTGAGCAGGACGAACTCATTATCACGCTTCACGCGGATGAACAGTCGCTTGCCTGCGCTGCCGTGAATCACCTTCATCATGTGCTCGCCGTCGCGGATAGGCTCCTTGTTAATCTCCACAATCACGTCGCCCATCTTCAGTCCCATGCGCTCCGCTTCGGTGCCGGGCAGAACTTGCGCCACGCGGTTCATCGGCTTGCCGATGTCCAGTCCGACGGTCATGCCCATAATGGAGAAAATCACGTAGCCCAGCAACAGGCTCATGATCGGCCCGGCGAGCACCACCGCATTACGCTGCCATATCGGTTTAGAGAAGAAGGTTCCGGGAGGGGGGTTGTCATCATCGTGCGACTCCATACCGGCGATGCGTACAAATCCTCCTAGCGGAAAGGGACGGATGGTAAACTCGGTGTCGCCTTTGCGTGCCAACACAATCCACTTGGGACCGAAGCCAAAGGCGAACTCCTCCACACGCATTCCGCACCATTTCGCCACGATAAAATGACCGAACTCGTGTGCAACGACCAGCACACCGATGGTGAGCAGAAAATAGAAAAGCGTTTGTGCCATCTGGTACTCCAAAGGTGGAACCTCCTCATCGGTGACAGTTTACGGCGAACCGGGCTGTCCGTACCTATCCTTTACGTTAATTATACCTGTTGCATGTTTCCGATTCGCTACAAAATACACCGGTTTTATGGACTCTTCCAGAGGTGCGCTTGTTCCCTCGCCCATGAATCCACAGCCTGCACCGCCTCCAGCGTCGCGGGTTGCGGCTGGTGCTTCTCCATCACCTCCCGCACACACCGCACGATGTCGGTGAAGAGGATTTCGCCCTTAAGAAAACGGGCGACCGCCACCTCGTTGGCGGCGTTCATCGCGGCGGGCATGGTTCCGCCGGTAGCCAGCGCATCGCGGGCCACCTGCAGGGCAGGGTAACGGCGCGGGTCGGGTGCTGAAAAGGTGAGCGCACCTGTCTGGGTCAGGTTCAAACGAGGCAAGGCAGTATCCACCCGTTCGGGATAGAGCAGGGCGTACTGAATAGGCAGGCGCATATCCGGCAAGCCCAGCTGCGCCAGCACCGAACCGTCACACATCTCCACCAGCGCGTGCACGATGCTCTGGGGATGCAGTATCACCTCTATCCGCTCTGCAGGCACGCCGAAGAGCCAGTGCGCCTCGATAATCTCTAATCCCTTGTTCATCAGCGTGGCGCTGTCGATGGTGATTTTCGCGCCCATGCGCCAGGTGGGATGTTGCAGGGCCCGTTCGGGGGTCACAAAAGGCAGTTCTTCCAGCGGTACATCGCGCAACGCACCGCCGGAGGCGGTCAGCACGATGCGGCGCACCGCTTCAGGGCGTTCACCCTGCACGCACTGAAAAACGGCGGAATGCTCGCTGTCAATAGGCACCACCGGAACCCCCTGCTCCTTCGCCAGCGACATCACGCTCTGCCCGGCGGCCACGAGCACCTCTTTGCTTGCCAGCGCGATGCTTTTGCCCGACCTCAGTGCAGCCACCGTCGCCGCCAGCCCGCAAACGCCTGCCACTCCGACCACCACCATGTCCACCTCGGGCAGGGTAGCTACTGCCTGTAACCCTTCATCACCGGAATAGATATGCCAGTTGGGTTGACGCTCGCGCAAGAGGGCGGAAGCGGCCTCGTCCACAAGGGCAACGTGCCGCACGCCAAACCGCTGAGCTTGCTGCCATAAGCGTTCATGGTCATGGTGTGCGGCGAGAGCGACCACCTGAATGCGGTCGGACAAGCGCGCCGCCACATCCAGACACTGCGTGCCGATAGAGCCTGTGCTTCCAAGAACCGCGATGCGTTTCATTCCTCATCCAGGATGCCGCCGAACTTCCGCACGCGCTGCTGATAGCTGAGGATGGCTTCAATCAGGTGCTCGGTGCGGAAGTCTGGCCAGAGGGTGGGTGTTACCCACAGCTCCGAGTAGGCGGTCTGCCACACGAGAAAGTTGCTCACGCGCATTTCGCCTGCGGTGCGGATCAGCAGGTCTGGATCGGGCATATCCGGTGCGTAGAGGTGTGCGCGCACGGTAGACTCGTCAATCTCTTCCGGTTGCAGATCGCCCTGCCGGACACGCTGCGCGATGGCGCGTACCGCGTCCACAATCTCCGCCCGTCCACCGTAGTTGATGGCGAGGTTGAGGATGAGGCGACCGTTCTGAGCGGTAATCTCTATCCCCCGACGTAGCTCCTCCTGAAGGCTGGCAGGCAGTTCATGCATTCGCCCGATGACACGCACCTGAATCCCGTTGATAACCATTTGGCGCAGCTCTTGGCGCGCCGCCTCTTCAATCAGAGCCATCAAACCGCTGGTCTCATCGGGCGGGCGGCGCCAGTTCTCGGTGCTGAAGGTGTACAGCGTGACCATCTTCACACCGAGCTCGGCGCAGTCTTTCACCACGCGGCGCACCGTCCGGTAGCCCTGCCGGTGTCCCACCAGGCGCGGCAATCCGCGCTGAAGTGCCCACCGTCCATTGCCGTCCATGATAATGGCAATATGTTGGGGCAGGCGCGAAAAGTCCACGCCTGCCTCCCGCGCTTTTATCACAGCAGGGGCGGTCTCGTCGATGTGAGCCTGTAGGGGGAGGGTTTCCATGCATCCCACCGGAGCTTCGCTCCGTTTATACCTCCATCAGTTCGTCCTCTTTTGCCTTCTGCAGGCGGTCAATTTCGGCGATATATTTATCGGTGAGCTTCTGCACCTGCTGTTCGGCGCGTTTTACGTCATCTTCGGAAACCTCGCCTCTCTTCTCCGCCGCCTTCAGGTGCTCGTTGACCTCACGACGCACGTTGCGTATGGCAACACGCTCGTCCTCCGCTTTCTTGTGCAACAGTTTGATGAGTTCTTTACGCCTTTCCTCCGTTAACTCGGGGATGCGAATGCGAATAACCTGCCCATCGTTGTTGGGCACGAGGTTCAGGTCGGATTTCAGGATGGCTTTCTCAATCCATGCCAGGCTCTGTTTATCGTAGGGTTGGATGAGCAACAGGCGAGGCTCGGGCACGGTGATGCTGGCAATATGGTTGATAGGGGTGGGAGTACCGTAGTAATCCACCATCACGTGCTCCAGAATCGCCGGGTTAGCACGCCCCGTGCGGAGCGTAGCGAACTCGTGCGCCGCCTTCTCCACCGTTTTCTCCATCTTGTGCTCGGCTTCTTTGAGTAACTCTTCGATCATTTTTCCTCTCCTCCTACCAGAGTGCCGATGTCTTCGCCCAGTATTGCCCGCACCACGTTGCCCGGGCGGGCGATGTTAAACACCACAATCGGCAGACGATTCTCCATGCACAACGTCAGTGCGGTCAGGTCCATCACGCGCAGCTGGCGCGCGATGGCTTCACTATAAGTAATATACGAGAATCGCTTCGCGTTTGGATCAAGGCGGGGGTCGGAATCGTACACGCCATCTACGTTCGTCGCTTTCAAAAACGCCTGCGCATGGATTTCCAGCGCACGCAACGCCGCGGCGGTGTCGGTTGTGAAGTAGGGATTACCGGTGCCGGCGGCGAGAATCACCACGCGCCCTTTCTCCAGATGGCGGATGGCACGACGGCGGATAAACGGCTCGGCAACCTGAAACATCTGGATGGCGGTCTGCACGCGCGTGGGCACGCCCAGTTGCTCGATGGCGTCCTGCAGGGCGAGCGCGTTAATCACTGTTGCCAGCATGCCCATATAGTCGGCAGTAGCACGGTCAATACCTGCCTGCGCCGCGTGTTGCCCACGAATGATATTGCCGCCACCGATGACCACCGCTATCTCCACTCCCAGCGCGTGCGCGTCCACAATCTGTCGTGCCAGAGAGCCGATCACCGCGTAGTCCAGACCGCTCCCGCGCTCTCCGGCGAACGCTTCGCCGGAGAGCTTCAGAAGCACCCGTTGCCAGCGGGGTTGTGCGCTCGTTGCCTCGCCCATCGGTTACGCCCCACTGTTCTCTCCAACACGGAAACGGACGAACCGACTTACCGCCAAGGGTTCGCCGACCGTCTTGGAGAACTCCTCTATCACCTGCCTGACCGACTTCTTCTCATCACGAATATAGCCCTGGTCCAGCAGGCAGATTTGCTCGAAGAACTTGCCGAGCCGTCCTTCCACGATTTTATCTATCGCCTGAGCGGGTTTGCCCTCATTGATGGCGCGCTGGCGTTGCACCTCGCGCTCCTCTTCTATCAGCTGCTGAGGCACCTGGTCGCGGGTCAGGTAGCCGGGGTTGCCGAAGGCGATTTGCATCCCTAGTTCGCGCGCCAGACGCAGTGTCTCGGGATGCTGGGCGCCCGCTTCGGTAGCCGCTTTTAACTCCACCATCACGCCGATTTTGCCGCCGAGGTGGATGTACGTATCCACACAGCCGGTGCTATCGGTGCTGAAGGTGGCGATACGTCCGATGACTATCTTTTCACGGATACGCGCCACCAGGTCCTCCACGCGCTGACGCACGGTGCGGTCGGGAGCAGATTGACTGGGCTGTTGCAGGAACTCGTCCAGTGTGCCCTTGAAGCCGGTGTCTACCAGCTGCTGCACCAGTTCCTTCGCCAGCGACTGGAACTCCTCGTTACGAGCGACGAAATCGGTCTCGGCGTTGAGTTCCAGTAGCGCGGCGAAACGGTGGTCTGGAGCAACAGCCGAAACCACCACGCCCTCCGACGCCTGACGCGACTCACGCTTGACCGCCGCCGCCGCACCCTTCTCGCGCAGAATCAATCGGGCACGCTCCATATCGCCCTGCGCCTCAATCAGCGCCTGCTTGCATTCCATCATGCCTGCGCCGGTCTGGTCGCGCAGCTCTTTGACCATCTGTGCTGTGATTTCCACCGATACCTATTCCTCCTGTACTCGTCGTATGCGCTGACGTTCGGACTCTTCCTCCTCGAACTCGCTGTACTCCTCGTACATTCTGGAGTATTCGTCCTCCACGTCCGGGCGCACCAGAATATCCACCGCCTCTTCTCCAGCCGCTACAGGTTCACCGGCAGCTATCTCTTCCTCCTCCAGCAGAATCTCGCCCTCCTCGGGCTTCTCTTCGCCCTCTGCTTCCACTTCCTCGGCTGCTTCCACCACCTCTGCGCCCTGCCACTCGACCGCCTTCACCTCGACGATGGCATCGGCGATGCGGTTGCACAACAGTTTGATGGCGCGGATGGCGTCATCGTTGCCCGGGATGACGTAATCCACCTCATCGGGGTCACAGTTGGTGTCTACGATAGCGATGATGGGGATTTCCAATCGGTGCGCCTCCTGCACGGCGATGTGCTCCTTCTTGAGGTCCACGATAAACACTGCGTGCGGCAAGCCGGGCATCTCTTTGATACCTGCCAGCACGGAGTTGAGCTTCTCCTTCTCCTCGCGCAGTTTGGCGGCTTCCTTTTTGGGCAGGCGGTCCAGCACGCCGTCCGCCTCCATCTTCTCGAGCTCGTTGAGGCGTTTGATGCGCTCCTGAATGGTCTTCCAGTTAGTGAGCATTCCGCCCAGCCAGCGCTTGTTCACGTAGAACTGCCGACTGCGTTCGGCGGCTTCGCGCACCGCTTCCTGCGCCTGTTTCTTCGTACCCACGAACAGAATGTGCCCGCCGTTCTGCACCACCTCCTGCACAAACGCCTGCGCCTGATCGAACAGCTGAAGCGTCTGGTGCAGGTCAATAATGTAGATGCCGTTGCGCGCGCCGTATATATAGCGCTTCATTTTGGGGTTCCAGCGGCGGGTGTGATGACCGAAATGTACCCCTGCTTCCAGGAGCTCCTTCATGGTAACCGTTGCCAAATCTGTCTTTCCTCCTTTGCGTTCAGGTTGTGCCTCCCGCTCCATCCTCCCCGTGCGCGATCCCGGGCGGGACACCAGCGCACGAGTCCGGGGCGGTGTGTAATAGCGTCGTGCGACGCAACGCCAGTTTACCACAAATCGGGGCGTGAATCAAGCCTCCCCGTCCTTACTCCCAATCCCATCCGGCGCCGCCCGTATAGCCGCACATGCCCACGCGCGGGGAGTTCACCACCGGCAGGAGCCTCTCCACACCGCATTTGTGCTTTTTCGCGCACCGCGGGCACAGCCAGCCCTGCCCTATCCAGTGGCAATCAGCACACACAAACAGGGCGGGTTGCCCACACTCCACGCAGAGCCTCTCGGGCGGTTGGTTGCGTGATAGCAGAATAACCTTGTCTCCACCCACCTGTGCGGTAAAGGTAGTAAGCACCTTCAATCTCAGCCTGGTGGTGGTGCCCATGTCATACTCGTGGATGAACTCCATACCCTCCTTGAGCACTTGTTCCAGGCGGGTGCGCATGGATCGGTCTTCCCGGAAGGAAAACGGAGGAAAACACGACTCGCGTAGCGTCTCCTCATCCACGTAGTGTACCGTGCCAATGATGAACTGGCTCAGATGCCCACAGCACTCCAGCCAGATTCTGCGCAGGAACTCGTCCAGGTCTTCCAGTGTGGCGGTAGCAGGTACAGCCACGTGTATCCAGTACTCAGGGTTGGACGCACCGTAGACAACCAGCAGGAAAACAGGCTGTGCAGGAGCTCCAGCAAGAGGGTTCTCCACAAAATGCTTTGGTGCGCAGGCGACAATGTGCTTGCTCATGCCAGCCCGGGTATACTCTGCACCGCACAGACTGCACCGCCCACGAGTCCTCTCCGACGTTGCCATGCCAGACCACCTCCTCTTAAGTTACTATTTGCGGGTCACAAGCAAACTCTTGCCAGACTGTAACACCGAAGCGGGGTGAGGAACGCCCCTCCGTCCGTAGCCCCAGCAGCAAGAGGGTTCAAACGAACGCAACGGACGCCCTCTTCACCGCTCGATGGTTGTCGTGACATGCGGCAGGTGCCCCATCAGCGAGTCACGGATGCCCTTCACGTAGGGCTTAATCAGCTCCACGTCGCGCTGGAAGTAGAGGGTAATCCAGGGCACATCTTCCGTGACCGCAATGCGCTCCGCCTCGCGGTAAAGCCGGATGCGCTTCTGTTCGTCCTGCTCTTTGTCTGCCTGGTCACACAGCGCGTCGAAACGCGGGTTGCTGTAACCCACCACGTTCTCGGGCGCGCCAGTGTGTAACATCACCGACAGGAAGTTCTGAGCATCCAGATAGTCCGCCGCCCAGCGTAAATGGATGAAAGGCAGTTCCTTGCGGTCCAGGGCGTCCAGAAACGCGCCCCACTCCATCTCGCGCAGTTCCACGGTGATACCCAGTTCTTTGCGGTACTGCTCTTTAATCATCTCGGCGGTACGGCGCAGGTCGGGCGTCTTTTCGCGGAAGGTCAGGGTAAGCGTGGGAAAGCCTTTGCCTCCCGGATAGCCTGCCTCTGTCAGCAGTTGACGTGCCTTTTCGGGATTGTAGGGAATGCCCTCGAAACCGGGGTCGTGCCCCAGCACGCCCGGCGGGATGATACCATTTGCCTTCTGCGGCACACCCATCAGCGCGACCTTCACAATAGCGTCCTTATCGGTGGCGTACGCCAGCGCAAGACGCACCCGACGGTCCCTAAACGGCGGAAAGACATTCTGGTTTAAGCCGAGATAGAACACCGAGGCGCGGTCAAAAGTATGCAGCTCCTTGCTCAACAGGGGATCTTGCCGGTCGCGCAGTAAATCTCCTTTTTGCACGTCTACAAGGTCCAGGTCGCCACGCTCGTACATGGCGTGGCGGGTACTGGCATCCAGCACGATAGGTCGCTCGATGCCTTCCAGTTTGGGCACGCCCGCATGGTACCCCTTATTTGCGGTCAACACCACCTTCGAACCGGGCACGTACTGGCTTATCCGAAACGGTCCCGTGCCGATAGCACACCGGTCGTTGATGCGCAGGCGTCTACCGTTTACCTCGTCGCCGTTCTGCTCAATCGCCTCACGGCACACCACGTAAGCGGTCGGGTAAGTGAGCTTGGCGAGGAAATATGCCTTAGGGTGGTCAATCGTGATGCGCAGAGTGTACTTGTCCACCACCTCCACGCCCTTCACCTCTTTGGCTTTGCGGTTTAGCTTGTCCAGCGCACCCACGATGTCGTTCAGATAGGTGGCGGAGACGGGTGAAGCCAGCTCGGGGTCACAGGCGCGTTCGATAGAGTACTTAAAGTCTTCCGCGGTGACCTCACGCCCATTGTGGAACTTGACGCCCCTTTTCAACGTGAAGGTATAAGTGCGTCCTCCGTTGCTGACAGACCATCCTTCCGCCAGGTTTGGGCGCAGGCGGTTGTTCTCATCCCACTGCACCAGCCCTTCGAACACATGGAACAACATGTCAATCGTCGGACCGTCGCGCACGAGGGCAGGGTCAAAAGTGGTGGGTTCGGTGGTCAGCGCATAGCGCAACACGTTCCGTGCCGGCGGCGCAGAAGCCTGCCTTTTACCACAACCTGCCGCCAGCAAAACAACGAGCACGGTTACGACAAGATGGATAGCGTATCGTCCCACGCGATGGTATACCTCCTCCCTGCGGTCTGCTCACCACGTTCTGGGCAGGAGCGTTTCCCGACCGCTCACAAGGAAGTTTAGCATACAAACTATGTTGTGTGCAACTGGAATGGAACCTATCCCCCCAGCCCCCTTCCTCACAGGGGAAGGGGGAGCACCACCCCTCTCCTCGTAGGAGAGGGGTCGGGGGTGAGGTTAAACGAGGTGAAACAAAGAGAGGGGACGGGGAAGAGGTCCGAAGATTGCCCCCCGCACATTCCTGCGAACAAGCAACTAAACGGGTATAATGGGGTAGAAGATGTTTCCCAATCTCACCCAAAGGCGTGAAGATGTCCCACCAAGAGATTCAGTTACATATCGAGGGGATGACCTGTGCGGCGTGTGTGACACGGGTGGAGCGCGCGCTGAAAAGGGTACCTGGCGTCCAGGAGGCGGTAGTGAATCTTGCTACTGAAAGCGCAACCGTTCGTGCCGACCCAGACGCGATACAGGTAGAACATCTGCTGGAAGCGGTGGAGCTGGCGGGTTATACAGCGCAACCTGTTACAGTGGAGTCCCCCGCACCACTCCCCTCCGAGCGCAGCGAACACGAGCTGCAAGCTGCCCGTCGCCGTTTGCTTGCGAGCGCGCTGCTCACCCTGCCAGTGTTCGTGCTCAGCATGACGCTACACCATCCATCTTATCCCCTGAAGCTGCTTCAGCTCGCGCTGACCACTCCGGTGCAGTTCGTCATCGGCGCACCGTTCTACGTACGGGCGTGGCACGCTCTTCGTGCTCGAAGCGCCAACATGGAGACGCTGATCGTGTTGGGCACCTCTGCTGCCTATTTCACCAGCCTCGTTGCCACCTTCTGGACCGGCGGGGCGGTATACTACGAAACGGCGGCGGTTATCATCACGCTCATCACCTTTGGCAAATATCTGGAAGCGCGGGCAAAGGGGCGTGCCCGCCAGGCGATTGAACGGCTGATGCGCCTCGCACCGCAGGAAGCCATCCGCCTGCGCAACGGCGACGAGGAGCGCGTGCCTGTCTCGGCAGTGCAGGTGGGCGACCTGCTGCGCGTGCGCAGCGGCGAGGCGATACCGGTGGATGGCGAAGTGATAGAAGGCTTCGCCACAGTAGATGAGAGTATGCTGACGGGCGAGAGCGTGCCGGTAGACAAGCGCGTGGGCGACAGCGTGGCGGCGGGCACGTTGAACATCGACGGCGTGCTGGTGATTCGGGCGCAGCGGGTGGGCGCAGACACCGTGCTGGCGCAAATCGTGCGGGCGGTGGAACGGGCGCAAGCGGCGAAAGCTCCCGTGCAGAGGCTGGCGGATGCGGTCGCGGCGGTGTTCGTGCCGATTGTGTTGTTGATTGCTCTGGCAACGTTCGGCGTGTGGTTGCTGATACTGAATGCGGGTTTCACCACGGCGATGATTCATGCGGTGGGCGTGCTGGTGATTGCCTGTCCGTGCGCGCTGGGGCTGGCGACGCCAACGGCAGTGCTGGTAGGCACAGGCAGAGGAGCGGAGCTGGGCGTGCTGGTGAAGGACGCCGAGACGCTGGAGCGCGCCCGTCGGGTTGACACAGTGGTTCTGGACAAGACGGGCACGCTGACGCTGGGGAAGCCCCGTGTACACCACGTGGAAGCGCTGGACAACATGGCAGAGGAGCAGCTGCTGCGTCTGACGGCTGCGGCGGAGGTCGGCTCTACCCATCCGTTTGGGCAGGCGATTGTGCAGTTCGCGCAGCAGAAAGGGGTTCACCTGCCACCAGCAAACAGTTTTCGCGCCATTGCAGGTGGTGGCGTGCTGGCTGAGGTAGAGGGGCACCGGCTGATGGTTGGCTCGGCGCGCCTGCTGAACGAAGAAGGGGTAACGCTCAGCCCGCAGGCACAGCAAAGGGTACATGCTTTGCAATCGCAGGGCTACACCACTGTGCTCACAGCGGTAGACAACAAGAGTGTGGGCATCCTTGCCCTGCGCGATGAACCGCACCCGACGGCACGAGAAGCGGTTGCCCAGCTGCAGGCGATGGGGCTGGAGGTATGGATAGTTACCGGTGACCAGCGGGTGGTGGCAGAAGCCATCGCGCAAGAGGTGGGAGTCCCCCCGGCACAAGTGCTCGCTGAGGTGCTGCCGCAGGGCAAGGCGGAAGCCATCATCGCTTTGCAAAAGCAGGGGCACAGAGTGGCTTTCGTGGGGGACGGCATTAACGACGCGCCTGCTCTGGCACAGGCGGACGTGGGCATCGCCATGGGTGAAGGTACCGACGTGGCGCTGGAAAGCGCAGACATCGCCCTGCTGAGCAGTGACCTGCGCGGAGTGGCAACCGCTCTGAAGCTATCACACGCTACGGTGCGCACCATTCGGCAGAACCTGTTTTTCGCCTTCGTGTATAATGTACTGGGGATACCTCTGGCAGCGATGGGCTATCTCAGCCCGATGCTTGCTGCGCTGGCGATGAGCCTCAGCTCCGTTTCAGTGGTCACGAACGCTTTGCGCTTGCGTCGCGCGGTTTAAATACTTTGGCAAGGGAGGTGACATGATGGCTATCAGCGTAATGGTGCATCACGGCTTGACCAAAGGAGAGCGCAAGGAGTGGCGGCGCAAAGGTTACGCCACTGCCAGCCTGTACGGAAAGGGGATAGAACCTCTGCAACTACTGGTTCCCGTCCGCGAGGTAATGGATGCCATTGTGCAGCAAGGAGGCAAAAAGAACGCCGTGCTGGAACTGAGCCTGCAGAACGGCTCTGACCGCCTGCACACCGTTCGTGTCAAAGAGATTCAGCGACATTTAACCACCCACGATCCCATCCATTTTGACTTCCACGTACAGAACGCCAATGGGCAGGGATAGCAGCACGACACCGGGACGCACCCCTCCAATTCAAACACGTGGAGGGCAAGGCTGCGCCGGGTCTTTTTCGCTTGAGGCTCTCCTATCGTGCCCAGCACCCTTTCGAACACACTCGGCAAGGCTGAGGCTGTTCGAAAAATCGTAGGATATGGGGTATCATTATTGCCATGAAACGCCGTCACACTAAAACCAGTCCCATGCGTCAAGTCACCGCTCACCACTGTGTCTGCCAAGACTATCCTGTCAATCATGCAACGCTTCTGCCAACTTCATCCCGTGCCCAAAACGCGCGGACGACCACGGCTCTACCCCGAAGCGCTCATCCTCACCCTCGCCCTGCTGCAAGTGCGCAACAACGCCTCGTGGCGACAACTGCGATACGCCTGCGCCCCGGAGGCGCTTCCCACCGATGCCCTGCCCGCTTTGGGCACACTGTTCTATCGCATTCACACCATTGCCGATGAACGCTGGCATCAACTCTTGGCGTGGCTGGCTCAGCAGGGGATGGCGTTAGAACTCGAGTATAAAACACGAAGTAATCTCCTCTGGGTTCGGCGCGAGACGCATCCGGGTCTGCCATACGGGGTCGGAAATAACCTGAATCCGCGCTTTGCTCTGCTCGACAATGCGGGCAACCTCTATGAGGTTGGAGACATCAATGGTGTTCTCGTCATCTTGAAATACGATGCAGATGGCAACCGCCTGTGGCGCGTGGACTACGCTATTTCCGGTTTGTCTCTTCAAGTCGGCGGGGCGCAGGTGGACCGACTGGGTCACGTGTATGTCGCTGGCACGGGGAGCAGCTGGTATCCGTATCAGTATGAATTGATTGCTATTAAGGCAGCTCCTGACGGTGCGATACTGTGGCAGCAGCGCGACTCGTGGCATCTGTTACAGCGAGTAGATGCGGCGGTGCTGGACGCCTACGACAATTTCTGGCTGGCTGGCACGCGCTAGTCGGAGGAAACCGGGCGACAGGACTGTGTCTTGTGGCAGATTAGCACTGACGGCTATCTGCTCCGACGAATATATTACGACTCCTCGCCGAGCATGTACGACGAGTCTGTCCACATTGCTGCGGACCCCTTCGGCAACGTGGTGCTGGCGGCAAACTCGGGTTACCTCACCAGCGGTTACACGACGACTGGAGCCGCAAGCGACATTCTGCTACTGAAGTACAGCCTGGTAAGCGGCTTGACCCTGCATGGCAGGGTTCATCTAGGCGACGTAGCGATGTATCCGCTGGTGGTGCCCGTCGAAGTAGAACTGCGCCGATACGGGCAGGTAGTGCGGCGGGAAAGCGTGCCTGTGGACGAAGAGGGATGGTTCACCCTGTACAACGCTCCGCAAGGCGTGTACGATGTCGCCTTTCGCGGGATGCACTGGCTGAGGCGTATGGTGCCGCAGGTAACCATTGCGCCGGGCGCGCCCGAAGTGAATGTTTACCTCGTTAACGGCGATATCGACGGCGATAACGAGCTCACGCTGTTCGATTTCGGGTTGCTGGTGCAGGCTTTCGGAAGCAGTCCGGATAGCCCGCACTGGAACCTCAACGCCGACCTAGACATGGACGCGGAAGTCACGCTGTTCGATTTCGCGATCATCGTGTTTAACTTCGGCGAGATAGGCGACGAATAGCCCGGATGCAGGAATAACGTTCGTGCTGCGCGAAAGAAAAAGGGACAGACGCTGTAACCTTCCTGTCCACCATCCATGCGCAGAGGGCTATCGGTGCGCTGAGAATCTCGGGCAGTTGGGGCAAGCAGGCAGCTGCCAGCCCGGCACTGGTGAGTAACTGCACCGGCGCAGCGATAACCATGTTGGCGACAGGCGCAATCAACGACATTTGACCATAGTATAACGCGGTCAGCGGTGCAGACGCCACTGCACAAACGCCACCGAGGAGCAAAGCGGCAAGGATACCTCTGTACAGGCGAGCTCCGTTGCCTGTTCCTTCAAAAGCGACAGCGCTCAGCCATCCCGAGGAGGCAATGATTGCCGCTACCAGAGTAAAGGAGAACTGGAAACTGGGGTCATGCAGTGTGCCAGCATCTACGCACACCAGCAGGAATCCCGCAAGAGCCAGCGAGGTAGGTGGGTCCAGCTCGCGCTGCAGGGCGACGGCCCCCGCTACCAGAGTGCCCATCACCGCGGCGCGAAAGGCAGGTTCGCCTCCTGCCGCAACGCCCGCAAACAGCCAGATAATCGCCATGACCGCCAGCGCGGACATCCTGCGGGATAGCCTGAAAAACCGGCATATCGCCCACACAGCTACTGCCAGCATCGAGACATGTGTCCCCGACGGCGAGAGAATGTGTACCGTACCAGTACGCCGAAAGCTTTCGCGAATGGCGTCGTCGAGCCCTGTGCGGTCGTTGAGTACAATGGCGGCGGCGATGTGCCCTTCGCGAGTTGGCAGATGGTGTCGCAGGTTGTGTATCAGCGCGCGGTGCAGGCGCGAGAAGACGATTTTCGGGTGAGGCTGAGGCAGATGCTCGACACGATAGGGACGTTGAGTTCGGTGAATACCCTGCCGGTGCAGATGTCGGGCAAACGACCCGCCCGGGTCGCCAGCGGTGGCAGATGGCACTTTGAGCCTGCCTTCCAGGCGCAGCCGCTCACCGGCGAACAGATTGTTAACCCGAGTCTCCGGCAGCTGCACCCACAGCCGTGTCGGGGGGCGAACCGTGCTGTACTGCGTGCACATGCGCTCCGTGCGGAATACAAACCGCCACGCGCCCGCTTTCTGAACCGGCTCCGTCATCACCAGTCCGTCAGCAATCGCCACTTCGTCGCGGGGCAAGCTGTGGCGCAGCAGGTTGTCCTCGCGGGCATCTCGGATACCGTGTGTTGTCCCCAGCCATGCTCCCGTCACGCAGAGCACAGCGACGGCGGCGGAGAGCACCCGGCAACGCCAGAGGAGCCATCCCGCAGCAGTATAAACGATACAGCCCTGTAATACCGGCAGGGCAGAGAACGTCACGCCCGCCGCCGCTCCTGCAAGGTAGCTACCGCAGAAAGCCGCCAGCGGTCGTCCATGAACCGATTGAAACAGCCTGAGCCACCTGTTGCGCTTACAAAAAGTGCATATCCACACCGCCGTAAGGGTCTACGGAGCCGTTTTCGGGCGAGAGTGTAGCCAGAACCAGTAACATGCTGCCTTGACCGTCGTCTTGTTGAAGCAGGTCTCGTTGTGCAGCGGATAGAGACCGAAGTCAATATACTGCTCGTATACGGGCCAGTCGTACCAATCCGGTAACATCTTTCGCGGGCCGAACCTCAAGAGCCATTGCTGCACCCAGTGATTCATGTCTCGGCTCATCGAGTTGCCCTCGTTACCCTGTCCGAAGGGGATGTGACCGACAATGACGCCGGGCATCTGTCCAGTAATCTGGGCGTCCACAATGAAGTTGAATTGCTGGTAACGATGCCCTACGCCGGTGCAGTAGGACAGATTATCGGGGTTTGCCCCTAAACAGAAGTGACTTCCCTGTACAGCAGCCATCAGATATTTCGGGTTTCGGGTTAGTTCGTAAGCGTAGAGAAACAGGAAGCCCCCTGCTGCTGGCGTGCTGAAGAAATGCAGTGGCGCAATCAGTGGATAGTCCAGACGTGTGCCAACGACGATGCCGAAGGCGTTCTTCTTGCTGAAATCGATGGCAAAGTCGGCGCACCGGGTGATTTGTGCCGTCAGTTTGCGCTTTATTTCCGACGCCCCCAACCCCTGTGGCAGGCGCACGTATGCGAACGCAGCGTCTATCTGCTCGGGGTCGTGGTAGGGGGCGTCTTCGGTAAGCAGGGTGGAAGACTGCTGAAAGGCAAGGTCGTACGCCGCGTTACGTGTTGCGGCGAGCAGCTCTACAGCCGCCATCGCTCGCTTGTTGCGCAGCTCCATCAGGAAGGGGGGCCAGCCCTGACGCTTTTTCAGCCGGACGTAGGTAGGGTCGTCATCGTTGGAGTGCTTCTCTGCCCATCGCCACGCGCGCAGGGCGTCCTGCAGATACTGGTCTGCCAGTTTCTGGTCGAATGCGCGAAGCACACGCGCGGCTCTGGCGGCCGCTGCGGCGAAGTGCAGGGTGCTGACATGATCGACAGCGTACACTCCTGCGCTTTTCAGCATCCAACTGGTGATGCCCCGTTCGGTAGGCATCCACCAACCGTAGCCATATCCGCCGCGCACGCCACCGTCTGGCATCTGTAAGCGTCGCCAGCACGCCATCTGCCACAGAGCTTCATCCAGGATGTCTGGCAGGTGGTTCTTGCGCTCACCGTCTGGCAGGCTCAGCTGAACCCGGCGGAAAAAGGACGGGTTCCAAAAATACAGCCCGAGCAGGTCGTAGGTTGCACTCAGATGATGTGACAAGGTGTCCCAGTCCCCTGCATCCTGGTAACCGCCCCAGACCCCGTACACCCGTTGCAGTCTGCCAGCCTGCGCCAGCTCCAGCAGGTTTTGTCCGCGCGCGTCTTCCTGCCCTTCCAGCACCGTGATAGTCATCTGGTAAAACTGCACGCCGTCGTCGGGGTGAAAGGTTCTTGGACGGCGGTAGGTGGTGAATGGCGGCGCCAGCTGGATTCCCTGCCTCTGAGTTAGAATGCCCCGCATCGCCGCCTTAAAGGGCTGTTCCCAGACATCCTCCGCGATGCGGAACGGGTAACTCGTACCGATTCCGGGCAGGAATACCCGATAACGCCCCGCCCTTCGGAAGCCGCTGAAGTCGAGGCGATACACCGCCGATCTGGAGTAGTCCCCTGCTTCGTGAATGCAAATCTGTTCTTGCTCGCCCTCGCGTTTCGCCAGTTGTACCTTTCCGGTGAACACGGTGTTGCCCCCATCGTCCACCAACTCAAAAGTAGTTGCCGAAAGCGTGCAGGAACTGTGTTTGCCTTCCCGGTCTATCCCTGCCCAGAACGAGTAGTAAGCGCATTTGTAAGGGTCATCCGGGCGATAGCCGGTTTGAATGGCGTGCAGGGCAACGGTACGAACGGCGCGGGGGCGATGTGCATAGGTCAGCCTTTTCGGTGCAGCGTTCAGCCCATTCAGGGTGATGGTGTAAGTGGCGCCTTCCCGAAGAGGGAACGGCAGCCGCAGGGAGACCGTGTACAGATACGGGAAGGGGCGGCTGTAACCGTTGGGTTTGCCTTTGCGGTACACAGCAACCGGCTTCTGCGGTTGGCGATAAGCGGGGTCATCGGCGGATTGTATCTGATAGGATTCCGGAATATCCACTTTCGTTTCGTCCAACAGTTCACCCTTGCTTTGTCCCTCGATAAAAAGATACTTCCCATCGGGTGAAAGCAACCCAACGCTGACACGCTGACCGTTTGTGGTGCGGTAGAGCCTTTTCTGGAAAATCTCCACCGGTTTCCCATCCACGATCTCGCGGTGCGGTTTGTCCCTTTCTTCTACCAGTTCGTCGCCCGACTCGGGCGTGTAGCGAATCAGCTGGTTTGGTGTAAACTGCCCGGCTTGTATCTCTATAGCAAGCATGTCAGGAGCGACAGCGCACACGTGTTTCACCCGTGGCTTGCTGGAGGAGGGAAGAGTATCTCGCTGGGGCAACGTCCATGCACTTTGGATGCGGCCTACGCCGCAGGCTATCCAGAAGGGAACAAATAGAATAACTAACCAGATGTTCTTTGGGAACTTCATAAACAGGTCTCCTCCGTGTCTCACCGTCTTTTCACCTGATCTATTCGATAGAGGCGGTGCCGGTTCCTCTACCCACCAGGTTGCGTTGCAGCTTGCTTTCGACGCGGATTTGTTGATACCATTATGAATGTCGGAGCCGGGTTTCGGGATGGTAACATATGGGCGCTGAAAGAGTGGGGTTTGACCGTCCGGGTGAAGAGTGCGGGGTGTTCGGCATTTACGCGCCGGGCGAGGATGTGGCACGTATCACCTTCTTTGGGCTGTACGCTCTGCAACATCGCGGACAGGAGAGCGCGGGTATCGCCGTCTCCGATGGCGAGCGGGTGCTGGTGCACAAGGAGATGGGGCTGGTCTCACAGGTGTTCGATGAGGAGACGCTGGGCTACTTGCGCGGGCACATCGCCATCGGACACACGCGCTACTCCACGACCGGTTCCAGCGTGCTGCGCAACGCCCAGCCGGTGATTTGCGAATCGCCTATCGGCACGCTGGCGGTAGCGCACAACGGCAATCTGGTCAACGCTGCACCGCTTCGCCTGCGTCTGCAAGAAGCAGGTGCCCATTTCCACAGCACCAACGATAGCGAAATCATCGCTCGCCTGCTCGCGACCGAGCTGGCAGAAAACCGCGACCTTGTGGACGCCATGCGCCGGGTGATGCAACAGATTTCAGGGGCGTACAGTCTGGTCATCCTGACCCCTTATCACCTCGTAGCCGCGCGAGACCCCTACGGTGTGCGCCCGCTTTGTCTGGGGCGCATCAACGGGCACATCGTTGTCGCGTCCGAGACCTGCGCCTTGAACGTGGTGGGAGCCAGCTTCGTACGTGAGATAGAGCCGGGTGAGGTGCTGGTGATAGACGAGAACGGCTTGCGCGAGGAGCAGGCAGTGCCTTTACAACGACACAGCCTGTGCATGTTCGAGTTCATCTACTTCGCTCGCCCGGACAGCCACATCTACAACCGCACCCTGCACGAGGTGCGCCGGCGCATGGGGCAGGAATTGGCGCGTGAGCACCCGGCACCGGGCGCGCAGGTGGTCATCCCCATCCCCGATACGGGCATCCCGGCCGCGCTCGGCTTCGCACAAGCCAGCGGCATCCCCTACGCGGAAGGGCTGATTAAAAACCGCTACATCCAGCGCACCTTCATCCAGCCCGATCAGCGGATGCGCGAACTGGGTGTGAAAATCAAGCTGAACCCTTTGCGCGAGGTAATTGCGGGACGCAAGCTGGTGATGGTAGACGACAGTATCGTACGCGGCACCACCACCGGCAAAATCGTGCGAATGCTGTTCGAGGCGGGAGCGAAGGAGGTACACGTGCGCATCACCTCACCGCCCATCCGCTACCCCTGCTTCTACGGTATCGACATGGCGACGCGCGAAGAACTGGTCGCCGCCTCGCATAGCGTGGAAGAGATTCGCCACATGATTGGCGCCACGTCGCTGGGCTACCTCAGCATCGAAGGCATGTTGCGTGCGGTCAGGATGAAGCGGCACCACTTCTGCCTCGCCTGCTTCGACGGCAGATACCCCATCCCGGTACCTCGCGACGTGAAGATGAGTAAGCAGCTGTGGGAAAGAGAGGAAGAGGAGCCCGTTCCCACCTTCTGCGCCAGCGTGGAGGAGAAAGAGTAAGCTCCCTGCAAAAACGCACAGGTTTGCCGATAATGTAGATAGTATAAACGCCTTCGCCAGGAGGTTTGCGAATGGACAACCTGTGCGCTTTTATGCACATCAACGAATCGAACCTCAATCTGCGGCGGCAATTCATCGACCTGAACGAGGAGGATGTCCGCATTCTCAGGCAATTGCAGCCGTGGGCAGAGCGCGTCGCCGACAAGATAGCGAAAGAGTTCTACGACGCACAGTTCGCCTTCTCCCCTACCCGCCAGTTCTTCGAGCGCTACGCGCAGAAAAAGGGCGTTTCTTTAGAGCAGCTGCGACAGGGGCTGGAAAAAACACAGGCGCAGTACTTCCGCCACATCTTTCAGGAGGCGGCAGATGGTGGTCGCTTCAGCATAGCCTACTTTGAGAGGCGTCTACGTATCGGTTACGTCCATGTGCTCATCGATTTGCCGCAGAAGTGGTACGTAGGCAGCTACGCCCTCTACCAGCGGCTGGTGCGCAAGTATCTGCGAAGCGAGTTTCGCTGGAAGCCTGCGTTCCGCGCCCGCGCCGAAGAGGCAATCTTCAAGGTGTTCAACTACGACATGCAGGCGGTGACCGACTCGTACCTGATGTCCCTGATACAAACCTTTGGGGTGGACATGTCAGCTGTTACCTCCGACCAGATAAGTGACATCACCGAGCACGTCGGGCAGATACAGACATCGATGCAGAGTCTGCTGAAAGCCCTCGATGGCGTGGCAAAAGGGGATTTAAGCCAGCGGGTAGGAAGCACCTCCTCAGGCACGTTGACTGCCAACTTCGACGTGGCGATACAGGCACTGGCAGACACCATTCAGGACACCCGCCGTGCCGCACGGGAAGTGCAAGAGCATGTTCAGCGCACGAACGAGCTGTTACAGGCGTTTGTCTCGTCGGATAGTGCGGGCGGCGACAGCGTGGTGGACCTGCTCCACCAGCTGCAGAAGGCGGTGCAGGAGGTCGCCAAAGGAGCGGAACAAACCGCCCTCTCCGCCTCGCGCGGTGTGGAGAGCGTCAGCGCGATTGTGGAGGACATTCGCACGATGTCCGAGCAGCTGCTGGGCGCACAGCAGACCGCCAACGAGGTGGGTCAGGTCGCCGAGCAGGGGCGCACAGGGCTGAGACAATCCGAACAGGCGATGCAGTCGCTGGAAAAGGATACCCGCGTTCTGGCGGAGCAGCTGCAACAGCTGGTGACGATGGCGTCCAACATCGGCGGTATCCTCAGCACCATCGAGGAGATCGCAGGGCAGACCAACCTGCTTGCGCTGAACGCGGCGATCGAGGCGGCACGTGCGGGCGAGCACGGGCGCGGTTTCGCAGTCGTCGCCGATGAGGTGCGTCGCCTCGCCGAACAGTCCGCACAAGCCACCCAGCAGATTAAGAAGATTATCGATGAGGTCACCCAGCAGGCGCAAACTGCCGCGCAGGCAATGGACGCTAACCTGACGGCGGTGAGCGACGGAGTGAGGCAATCGCTGGAGGTCGGACAGGGACTGGCGGAGATTCTGCGTGCGGTGGAGAACATCATCCAGCAGGTTCAGCAGTCGGCGTCGTCGGTGGAGCGCGTGCAGACGAACGCCCAGCAGATGTTGAGCGAGATAGAGCACATCGCGGCGATAGCGCAAGAGTCGAGCGCGGCGGCGGAGGAGATGCTTGCCTCTAGCACCAATGCGGTGGACAGCATCACGCGCGTGGTCGATAACGTCGGCACGGAAGCAGAGGGACTATACGGCGTGGTGGACAAACTGCGCTTCTCACTGGGCAAGTTCGTGCTCACCCAGGAAGAAGCGAACGATATCCATCGCAAAATAGACATCTTCAAACAAGCGCACCTGCGCTGGGTGGAGCGTCTGGAAGGGCTGGTATATCGCGGAGTAAAAATCCCCCGTGAGGAGCTGGTATCGCATCACAACTGTGCGCTGGGGCAGTGGTACTACTCCTTCGGCACACAGCATTACGGACACCTGTCCGAGTTCCGCGCCATCGAGCCACCGCACGAAAAGTTACATGCCATCGCCCGGCAGATAGTGGACTGCATCGACCGCGGCGACAGGGCACAGGCGGAACGACTGCTGGAGCAGGTGCGCGGCGTTAGCAAAGAGATTGTGTCCGGACTGGAGAGGCTGCGCGAGGCGGCGGAGCGGGAGAATCAAGGCTCGTTACCCCACGCAGCATAAAAGCGCCAGCCCGCTTGCTCTATCCATGTTAATCTGGAGGGTGAGGCTTCGTCCAAGCCGTGACAATACAACGGTTTTCGGATAGCTGGGAGCTTCTCCCTCCAGAGGAATGACCCCAGCAGGGAAACGGCTCGCAGGGGGCGAAAGTACCCTCACATATCGAGCGATAGCGAGGACATCCCATGCAACTGCGAGCGTTTCTCTGCCTGTTGGTTCTGGCGGGCGCAGCAGCGGTGGCTCTGCGCGGCGCACAACCGCCTGCGGCATCGCCCGGCATCCTGCACGACCCGCGCGAGAGGCATCTGGCAAACGTGCAACAGCTGACCGACGGCGGCGAGAACGCCGAAGCGTACTTCTCTTTTGACGGCAAAAAGGTCATCTTTCAGTCCACACGCCCGCCCCACAAAGCCGACCAGATGTTCACCATGAACGCCGATGGCTCGGAGGTGCGACTGGTTTCGTCCGGGAAAGGGCGTTGCACCTGCGGCTTCTTCTCGCCGGACGGCAAGAAGATACTCTACAGCAGCACCGACTGGTGGTCGGATGAACCGCCTCCTCCGCCTGACCGCTCAAAGGGGTATGTGTGGGGGCTATATCCGTATCGCATCTATATCGCGAACGTAGACGGCTCCAACCGCAAAGCGATTACCGATGGCGAGGGCTATAACGCCGAAGCCTCCTTCTCCCCTGACGGCAAAAGGGTGCTCTTCACTTCAGATAGAGACGGAGACCTCGACCTATACGAGATGGACCTGCGTACGCACAGCATCAAACGGCTCACAAGCGAGTTGGGCTATGATGGCGGTGCGTTCTACTCGTGGGATGGGAAATACATCGTCTGGCGAGCAAGCCGCCCCAAGACCCCCGAAGAGATAGCCGATTACAAAGCACTGCTTAAAGAGCGAGCTATCCGTCCGATGAACCTCGAAATCTGGGTAATGCGCTCTGATGGTACGGGTAAGCGTCAGGTTACCCATCTCGGCGGAGCCAACTTCGCCCCCTTCATGCACCCCGACAACAAGCGCATCATCTTCTCGTCGAACCACCAGGACCCGCGCGGACGTGAGTTTGACCTGTACATTATCAACGTGGACGGCTCGGGGCTGGAGAGGGTGACGTATACGCCCGAGTTCGACGGCTTCCCGATGTTCTCGCGCGACGGCAAGAGGCTTATCTGGGCATCCAACCGCAATAGCAAGAGACCCGGAGAGACCAATATCTTCGTGGCGGACTGGAAGGATTAGTACTTCGCCAGACGTGATTACCGGGATATGAGTGGAGCAATTCCACTTGCCGTCGTTCAGGCGCAGGCTAAAGCCTGCGGCTACAACGGTGCGTTGTTGATATTGACAGGAAGCGAAGCTGTCGTTCGGTAGCCGCAACCTTCAGGTTGCGCGTCTTTGGCGCAGGCTAAAGCCTGCGGCTACAACGGTGCGTTGTTGATATTGACAAGAAGCGAAGCTGTCGATCAGGTTGCGTGTCTTTGGCGCAGGCTACAACGGTACGTTGTTGATATTGACAGGAAGCGAAGCTGTCGTTCGGTAGCCGCAACCTTTAGGTTGCGCTTCTGTTGCGCAGGCTAAAGCCTGCGGCTACAACGGTGCGTTGTTGATATTGACAGGAAGCGAAGCTGTCGTTTGGTAGCCGCAACCTTCAGTTGCGCAGGCTAAAGCCTGCGGCTACAA
>CALJAP010000011.1 GCA_938027655.1 uncultured bacterium
CTAATAGTCCGCACTGCCTCCACCATCGCAGGAGTGTAACGGTTCGGGTGTCTAATGACGTCCGTGGCGAGCTCAACAACCGCTTCGTGCATGCCCCCGTAGTACATCGCTCGGAAAATTATGGTAGATAGCACATCCGCCTTGCTAAGAGACCGTCCTTTTAACCTGTTCGCCAGCTGTCTACCCGCTTCTGCTATCGCCATTACAGCTTCCCGTCGTCGGTCAGGTGTCATTTTAGCCTCCTCCTTAGGGTGTGTTTTGTTGCTATGAAAAATAACCAACCCGTGAGAGTTTACCGTATCGCGCTTATCGTCGTCAACATTCGCGGGGGCGCCGGACCGCCGAAGGCGGTCCGGCATCCAAGTCTTTAGAAAAACCGCGTTTTCCCATGACCTGCTCCCCCCCACTCTTGACAGGGTGTAGTAGTTAATATCAATATGGGTGGCGTCCGCGAGAGCCATAAAGCAGGCAGGACATGGTAGGCACTTCTCTATCCGGCAACGAATGGTTTTTCAGGAAGTTTTGGGGGAGGCACAACGGACGCTTGACAAAACAGTCAGAATGATGTAGACTCACACCGTAAGATTCAGGTAGAACTTGACATCACAGGGCACAAGATGTAGAGTTGCACTGCACGGATACACAAGATGTAGTAGCAGACCGAAGGGGTTTACCTGAATGACTGAACCACCCCTTCCAAGCTGGCGGTGCGGGTTCGATTCCCGTCCCCCGCTCCAGACTATATGTGCTACCTTCTGAGCGTTACTGCCGCAACATCTTGTGTTCCATAGACTGACAATCTCTCGAGGGCTGGCGATCTCAACAGGACAGGGGTTGAAACAGCAGGCACAAAAACATGCAGGACGCCAGCCTGCGCATCACGGACACAAACACAGTGGAGCCGTGGCCCGAAGCTCTGCAAGCATGCAGAGTTTCACACCAAACTGTGCAGAGTTACCGCAAATACGTCACCCCCTTCGTGCACCCCCTCCAACAGCAAGGTTGCCAGAGCTTAGACGATGTGCACCCTCACCACATCCGCAGGTGGCTCCTACACCGCCAGCAGCAGAACCTCAGCACGCATACCCTGCACAACAGTTACCGCAATCCCAAAGCGTTCTGGGACTGGCGCAATATGTTTTGCAAAGGAGTTGTATTGCTGGTTGGAGGAGATTCCGAATGCTCTCGAGCAAAAACCTAGAGGAATCCTTCAGGTTTGCCGATAATACGTGGCATGGCTAACCGATTTCACAGCGACCAAGATGTAGTCCTTATGCATCGTCGGGAGGAATGCACCATGGTGCGTTGTTTGCTGCTGGTTTTGGCGCTGTTGGCGAGCGCAGTTTCTGCACAAGATGGATCGCCCCGCGCCTGGAGCGTACGTCTCAGCGCTCAGGTGGGAGTTTACCAAGACTCGGACAACCTCTTCGGACAGAGCAAAGTCTCTCGCGCTTTCGTCGACCCGCCACCTGCCCCTGATAACCCCTCACGGATTCGCCTTACCTTCGCGCACGGCGGCTCGGTAGACGTTCGCGCCTTCAGTCGGACGCGTACGCGCTGGGAGTTCACAGTTGAGACGGATGTGGAGGATGCCGATGTCGTGCTGCGGTGGGAGAACACGGCAAAAGTTCCCCGTCAGGTGAACCTGAGGCTGCTGGATGTGCAAACGGGTCGCCGTCTATGGATGCGCACCGCACCCTCCTACACCTTCCGCAGTGGCAGAGGCGTGACGCGCCGCCAGTTCGCGGTGGAGATGGACACCGATACTCAGCTGCCCCTGCGCATCACACAAGTCAAAGCGCAGCAGACACGTGGTGGGACGATCAGCCTTCAGTTTGCACTCAGCAAGGCTGCCAGCACGCGAGTGCAGGTACTCTCTGCCGGTGGCAAGCCGGTACGTGAAATAGAAAGGGCGGCGTCCCGCAGCGCGGGGATACACAGCCTGCAGTGGGATGGCAGGGACACCTCGGGGACAGCTCTGCCTGCGGGAGCCTATCTGATAGAGGTCGCTGCTGTGACGGACGAACTGGAGCAAACACGAGCGGTCGTGCCGATTGTCCTCAAGCGATAGAACGAAGAACTATTCTTTCAGGAGGAACGTGGAAACATGAGAGCCACCTTCCTTGCGCTTTTGTGGGTGATCACCTGGCTGCTGTGCGCAGCAAACCTCTTCGCACAGGAGAAGCCCAACCTCGACACGCGCGGCTTAGACGGGCAGGACTTCGTGGCGCAAAACGACCTGCTCAATATCCGTGTCGGTCCCCGAAGCAGTAATACGTGGATTTTTCGCTACGCGGAGGGACGCACTGCAGACGCGGTTTATCTGGAGCACTACGGCGTGTGGACCCCCGACTGGGGCGGTATTGTGCCCTCTGAGAATATGACGGTGGAACAGGGCTTCCGCGAACTGCAGCCCGACCGTCTGGCGGAAGCCGTCATCTCGTACAGCGCGAACGGGCGTTCCCTGCGCATTATCCGGCGGGTACAGTTTTACCCGGGCGCATCGCGCCAGTTCAACATCACCTACGTGCTCACCAACACCGGCTCTCAGCCTATTCAGGACGTTCGCTTCTTCCAGACCATCGACTTCGACATCGCGGGCGCAGGCGGCGACTACGCCTGGTACAACGCTGGCTCTGACTCGGTGTTCATGAACGATGACAGCTATTATCGCGTTGGTTTCACCGGCAGTATTCACTCCTCAAGGCATGGCGTGGGACATTGGAACGACATGCTTTACAGTGACTGGAACGATGGCGAACTGAACAACCAGACGCGCTATCCCGCCTCCGGTACTGCTGACGCAGGCGTAGGACTGCAGTGGAACATCGGCGACCTCGCGCCGGGGCAAACGTGGGAAGTGACCCTCACCTTCTTCTTCGGCGGCGCAGCCGGTATTCAAGCACTCATTCCTGACCGCACCGTAGGGCGCGGCCGCGAGGTGATTCTGGACGCCTCCGCCTCCAACTCGGTAGACCAGATTGTCTCCTACGAGTGGGATTTAGACAACGATGGGCAGTTCGACGACGCTACCGGTGCACAAGTCCCCTACCGATGGGATGTACTGGGACAGTATCTTATTTCCGTGCGCGTACGCGACAGCGCAGGGCGTGTAGATGAGGATAGTGCCACCATCACCGTCGTGCCGGACCGCGACCTACAGGTGGCAAACGTTGCGATAGCACCATCCGAGAACCTTAAAGATGGGCAGGTGGTCTCCGCGAACGTGCGTATCCGCAACGAAGGGGTGGATGCGGTGTCGCAGGCGTTCCGGGTGGTACTGTTTGCCTCCGCGGGGGGCGCGAACGAGCGGGTAGTAGCTTCTCAGGACATCTCCAGTCTGGGCGCAAACTCCGCGACCGACATTGCTCTGCCTGTGCGGCTGCGAGGCAACGACTCGCGCCTGCGTGTCGTGGTGGACTACTACAACTGGGTGAGCGAAACCAGCGAGAGCAACAATGGACAGCTGCTGGAGTTCCCGCCCGTGCCCGCCCCTGACCTGGTGATCAGTGGGGTGCGCATCCAGCCGGCGGAGGGGCTGGTAGACGGACAGCGCATTGAAGCGGTCGTCAAAGTCGCCAACAACGGAGCGGATACCCTGAACGATTTCCGCGTCCTCCTGCTGCCCGGAGCCACTGGCAACCCAATGCCTGTCAGTGGCAACGCGCGCATCGCCGGTGGGCTCGCGCAAGGAGCCAGCGCGGAGGTGGTTATTCCCTTCGAGGTGCGAGCGGGTATCAACCAGACAATCGGCGCCCAGGTAGACGACCTCGACGAAGCCGGCGAAAGCGACGAAACCAACAACGGCATCCGCTCCGGCGACCCGACCGTGCGCGAGCGGGCCGAGGCGCGCATCCCCGATATCGCCCAACCCGACCTGGTGGTGGAGTCGCTGTCGCATGTGCCCGGCGCGGACATCGCCTACGGTCAGCAGGTGAACCTGCGGGCAGTGGTGCGCAATGCGGGAGGCAACACGCTGCGCCCGATTGCGATACAGTTCCTCGTAGACGACAGCTCGGTTGCACTACTGACCCTCAACGGCTTAGCATCCGGCGCATCGCAACCGCTTTCTGTGGACTGGACGGCGACGACGGGCACGCACACGATGCGCGTGGTGGCAGACCCCTATTTCCGCTTGCCCGACGCCAACACTGACAACAACCGCGCCTCGCTAGACCTGCCGGAGGTTATTCCACCGGACCTGGAGATTACGAATCTCACCTTCTCGCCGGATACGTTCGTCATGAGGCAGCGGGTGAGTGTAGCGGTGGAGGTGCGTAACGTAGGACAAGGACGTATTAACGCGCCCGTGCCCATCGAGTTTCGTCTGAACGATACGGTGCTGACAACAGTCCATCTGGTGCCGCCCATTCCGCCCGGCACCAGCCAAATTGTGCGCATCGACTACACGGCGCGGGCAGGACAGTACCGCCTGCAAGCGGTGGTAGACCCTAACCGCACGCTGGGCGAGGCGAACATTGCCAACAATGTGCGCGAAGTGGCTCTGCCCGATGTGCCCGCACCGGATATTGCCCTGTCGGACATGGAGCTGCTGCCAACTAACCCGCAGGTCGGTCAACGCTTCGTGACAACGGTGCGGGTGCGCAACCTCGCTGGCGCGTTAGCAGGAGGCGCAACGCTCTCGCTGGAGCATCTGGACAGCGAAGGGCGCGTGCTGGCGCGAGCCTCCACAAACGTGCCGAGCCTGGTAGCAGGGCTGGACCAGCGCGTCAATATCGCTTCCGAACGACCGATGGGCGCGGTGCGTCTGCGCGTACGCCTGGCGCCCGAAGAGATTGGCGATGCTCAACCGGACAATAACACGGTGGAAACAGACCTGCCGGTCGTTCCTCCACCCGACTTCGTGCTGTCGCAGATGTCGGTGATAGTGCCGGGAGACCTGCGCTTCGGCAGCACCATACGAGTGAACGTCGGTATCCGCAACGATGGTGGCAACTTCCGCTTGCCTATCGGTTATCCGCAGGGCATCCCCGTACGCCTCTTTGTGAACGGACAGGGCGTAGCGCAATCGCTGGTGGGTGGACTGGATAACGGCGTGAGCACCGAACTCAGTATCCTGTGGAATGTAGACCGCCCGCTGGATAACCCCCTCTTGCGCGTCGTGGTGGACGCCGACAACGTGGTCTCGGAAAGCAATGAGGATAACAACGCGCAGGAACAGCAGCTGGTAGCAAGCATCGCGCCGGTAGACCTCACGGTAGAAGCCATTGACATCCAGCCCACAAGCAAGCCAGCTGGGGATACTGCCAATGTGGTTGTTCGCGTGCGCAGTTCGGGAGCTTATCAGGGACGCCTCAGCGTGGGAGCGGAGATAGACGGTGTGCGCCTGACGCCTGTGGAAGCCATCGTGAACATCCCTGAGGGCGGTACAACAGACATCCCGCTTCGGTGGACGGTGACACCTGGCGCCCTGAGAGCCATCCGCGCGGAGGTCGATCCGGGCAACCAAATACTTGAGGCTGACGACAATAATAACGTGCTTAACCACGTGGTGGACTACCCTGTTGGCGCTCCTGATTTCCAGTTCGGCGACCTGCAGTATGAACCCACCGAAGGCGTGCGCCAGGGCGACGTCGTGCGCGTGCGGATGCAGGTGCTCAACAACGGCGCCGCTTACCGGGGCAACGTGCTCGTGCGTCTCAGCATCGGTGGAGTGTTCCAGCGTATCGTCAATGTGCTTGCGCCGGAGCCGGGGGGTAGCAGGCAGGTGCAGGTGGAATGGCCCGCTATTCAGGGCAACAACCACCCGCTGGCGGCGGTGATTGACCCCGATAACGTCATTGCTGAAACCAACGAGGAGAACAACTCGCTGGCGCAGGTGCTGGCAATCAACGTCGCACCACGCCCTGCACTGGAACTGGTTTCGGTCTCGGAGCCACCTGTGCCTATCGCGCCCGGTCAAACAGTGGATGTGGATATCGTGGTGCGCAATAACGGACAACTGGAGCTGACGCCGGTGCTACAGGTGACCGGTCTTCCTGAAGGCTGGGGCGACCTGAGCGAACTGAGCCTGCGGTTGGTGCCCGGTCAACAGGTGCAGCAACGCCTGCGCATCCGCGTGCCGTCCAACGTGAGCAGCCGCGACGTGGTGTTCACAGTAAGCGCAACCGCCAGCGCATACAGTCTGCAGGTCTCCGCCCAGCGCACCCTGCGCATCATCGCCGAACCCATCATCACCAACCTGACACCGGGTAGCGGCGCGACCATCGGCACAACCGACCTTACCATCCGCTGGAACACGCACGTGCCCGCCACCACGGAGGTGATGTACCGAAGCACGGCGGACGCCGAATGGACGACGGTTACTGGCGAGGCAGGCACCCAGCACAGCGTGACCCTGCGCCACCTGCGCCGAAACGCCCGCTACGTTTTCGTCGCACGAAGCACCAACGCCTACGGTACCGCTCAAAGCGAAGAGCGCACGGTTACCGTAACCAAGGGCATCGCTTTCGCCGCACCGCAGATGCAGTTCGAGGCACGCCGAGACTATGACCAGCGGTTCACGGTCGCCTTGCGCAACAACGACAGCCGTCCGCATCAGGTGCAGGTGAGCGTGTTGAACGCCTACGATGACGCACCTGCAGGCTTCATCGGCGAGGGCAGCTTCGACGAACCGATTATCATTCAGCCGAATAGCGGGGTGACCCTTACCTTCGCCTGCCACTTCCAGAACGCGCAGAGCAGCAGCTACAGCTGGCGGTTTGTCGCACGAACGGTCGGTGAGCCTGAACAGATGGCTGACGAGGCTCAGGCAACGGTGCGAGTACGTCCTTCCCAAGCACAGCTGGTGGTAGACCTAATCGGCGAGAACCCCACCACCCGCGTGCAGACCTATCGCATCCGCAATATCGGCTCGGAGCCTGCGGTAGATGTCAACGTGGCTCCAGATGACGCGGTCAACGGGCAGGTGGGCATTGAACCCCAGATTAGCCACGCCTATCTCGCGCCCGGGCAGGAAGTCGTCTTCAAGGTATTCCCGCTTTACTCGGGTGGACCTGGCGTCGGCGGTATGCAGTTCGAGAACATCGAGCAGGCGATGATGGAGTTCGATAATAGCGTCCAGGTGACCGGTAATTTCGTGCCGTTTGACATGTACATCTCGTATAACGGTGTAGAGATTGGCGCGTTGCAGAACCAGATACCGTTGGGCGTTCAGGTGTTCAACATCCCGCCGCCGGTATTTGGATTGAGCAGCACGCGCTCCGCACGTGTTCCCCCGGGTACAGCACGGTTGCTGTCCCCTGAGGAGGTTGCACGCATCCGCGCTGCTTCGCGCGCAGTAGGTAACCTGAGAATCTGGGACGGCAACCAGCCTCCCCTGCGCATCACCGTTAACACCGACTGTCCGCCCGACTCGCAGCTGTATGAGGTGAACCTCGGTCCGAAGGTACTGGTGCGGGAGATCAGGGCGCAACATTGCGCAAACCAGCCGTCTGTCAGTGTGTCGGTTACCTCGCCGCCTGGGGGCAGGATCGATATCCGAAAGAGCAACTTCAACGACGGCCACTTCTGGAACATCTCTGACATCAAACTCAAGCTGTGCATGCGCGACGTGATTGTCACGGTATGCGCCCGCAGCGCAGACGAGGCGTTGACTATTGCGCAGGAGCGACTGCAAGAACTGTACAAACAGGTTCCTCGCAACCTGCGCATCGAGGACGTGACCTTCCTCAAACCGCGCATCGCCGATTACGAACCCATCCAGGAGCCTGTGAACCTGCCGTGGCAAGGGGCGATCCGTGTGCGCATCAGCGGCGAGGGCGACCTGAGCCAGGCATTGGTGAAGGTAGATTTCGACAACGGAGACCGCACAGTGGTGCTCAAGCCACTGGGTAGCACAGGGTTCTTCTTGGGCGGGGTGAGCCTGCGTAACACACCTCGTGCTTCCACAACAACTCCAGAGGGAACGGTGGGCATTGTTCGCGCTACGGTGACTGTCAGGGGTTGCGAGGGCATTATCGCGCAGTCGCGTGACCTGCGGGTCAAAACCGCTCCCTTGCTCATCCGCTTCACCCATCCCGAGATGACCGAGACCGGTCAGTTCGTCAATCCGATTCGCATCCCCTTCAAGGGCACAGCGACGGTGATGATTAAAGGCGTGGTGCTGGACGCCGAAACACAGGAACCGATAAGCAATGCCATCGTGCGACTGAGCGGCACATTACGAAAGCTCCTGCCAACCTTCCTGTCGCCGACGGTGAACTACAACGAGGATTGGAGAGCGGTTGGGCGCAACGGGCAGTTCGTGTTCGTGCTGCTGGTCGATGAGCCGGGCGAGCTAGAGGCATTCGTAGAAGCACGTTACGCCGAGGTGTTGACTGCGCCGGGTACCCCCATCGAAACCGCGCGCAAAGCCTTCTCTGCTCTGGCAGTCACCTCCATTCGCTACCACGTAGAGGCGGATGGCTTCCAGCAGATCGAGCCGGAAGGCGATGTAGAAGTGGAACTGCGTCAGGGGCTGAAGGAGCTGAGCGGCACGGTGCAGGCATGGCAGCTGGAAGGCTCTGAACTACGGTTGAAACCCCTGCGTAACGCCAATGTGGTGATAGAAAACGGTGGTACCATCCGTACCGATGGCGAAGGCAGGTATTCGTTGACCGTAGATAGCCGAGGTACGGATAGAGAGACGCGCGACTTCAAACTACTGCCCAACGACCTGCAGGTACAGGTATACGCCGTCCCGGAGAGCATGCTCGGACGCTCTGACTTCCACGGCGTGGTGGGAGCGGCGTTGGGTAAAGACCTGAACCTGCGAGTGCGGGCGCAAACGGGCTTGCCGGCGGTGGAAACGGGGACGATTGTGAGTGGACGCCGTTTCCGCATCGAGGTTAGCGCAGGGAACATCGGGGAGCAGATTCAGGAGCTGCCTCTGGCGCTACGTTACAACCCGCCTCAGGACCTCACTGAGCCGTTCATCCGCGTGGAGGTCACCGCCACCGACGAGGAGATACCGCAGTTCACTGCAACTGCTCGCTTCCTCGTCTACAAAAACGCTTTCTTGCGCTACAGAAAAATCGGTTTTGAGGATGCGAGCGCGCCGATACCCCTGCAGGGAACCCCTGTGGCGCAAATGCCGGGCGCGGTGCGAGGTGGGGTCATTGAACGTCAGCTGACAAGGCCGTTTGCCCCCATAGCCGATGTGCAGGTGCAAGCAGTGATTCAGGATAACGACACCGACCCGCGCGTGTATACTAATGATCTGGGTACCTACGACCTTGCAATCCTGTCACCGCCGGAGCCTGCAGTGGAACTGAACGACCAGATGATGCAATACGAAGAGCGTGTCGTGGAACTGATCAGGGCGGTTAGCCGGCTGGAGGACAAGTATCGTCTGGGGTTTGTGGCGGAGACGGGCTTGCCGATGTTCCCGCTCGTTCGTTACCTACGAGAGTGGCCTCAGCAAACCGGGCAGGAGAAGCAGAAGCTGCAGAGTGTACTCAGCGCAGCGGCGCGCCTCGAGGTCGCCTTCCCTTACCTGAAGGAGTTTTACGACGCGCACAGACAGTACAGCGAAGAGACGGTGAAGGCGCTGGTAGACCTTGCGCTCTTCTTTGCCAGTGAGCTCAAACTGTTTGAAAAGGCGACGGACTCGTTTACCGTCGTGAAGGGATGGAAGATGAATCAAAAGCTGGTACAGGGCGCACTGGACGATACCATGCGTCTGGTAAATCTGGACCCAAGAACCTTCCCCCAATTCTACGACGACACGCTCAACATCCTGAAGGGGGGCATGAGCGATGCCAACCTCGATCTGGTGAAGGCACGTTATCTGCAGGAGTTTCCCGGCTCGGTGGGGTCTGCGGAAGCCTTCGTGGCAGCGCTCAAGATGCAGCGCTCCCGCATCCAAGCAGCGATAGAAGGCATCTTGGCTACCGTGCGCGGGGAGATTACTGGACTCCTGCGGAAGGTACCTATTGCCTTCGGCTCGTGGCAAACCGTGGAGCGAGGGGTCTTTAGCACCGAGAACAAGCTGGTAGAGAAGGCGCTGGATGGTGTGTTCGGCAGCATAGATGGTCTGGTTCAACAAGCAATACAGAGCAACTTCGAGATATCGATCACGGGTCTTTACGACTCGGTGGTGTCGGGTGTCTCGTGGTTGGGAACGGAGCCTATGTGGCAAAGTGCAAGGGAAACCGTTGTCGAAAACTACCTGCCAGAGTTGAACCGCACAATCCAACAAACGGGCACGCTTCCGGGAGATGATGCCACGATACGCGCCCGCATCCTCGAGGTGCGCAACACTATCCAGAACGACCGCCAGTGGAGGCAGGCAGTTGGACAGCCGTTTGGCTTACTAACTGGCTGGCTAAACGATACCCTCCGCAGCTCGCGCGATGTGCTGCTCGGTAATGTGCCGTGGTGGGCACATGTGCTGAATTTCATTGGTTCGGTGGCGGATGGACTGCTACCGGTAGGCAAGGTGTTCCAGGCTGCCACAACCCCGGTCGTTTCGCTCCGTGCCGCCGCAGGAGTAGACGCGATCTGGGGCTACAACCTGCTTGGAAAACCCGAACCCGGAGTTATTCAGTATCTCGTCAGCCCCAACCTGCTGAACGAGATAACCAGCTGGCTCACTGGCACCGGCGGACGAGGCGTTTACAGCGGGCGCACGCGCCAGTCCGCGCAGTTCGAAGCCGCCGCACGGCGTGTTGCAGCCGTGTTGAACGGCGCGCAGGTCACCCCAGAGCAGCTTCAGTCCGCGGTAAACGAACTGGTCGCTGCCACCGCTACGGTGAACGAACGCATCCGCGCCCGCGAGCAAGTGCTCAACCAGAACTGGCTGGACGGTTCCGCACGAGACGCGAGCTTCGCAGCGCAAGCGGGCGCAGCGGTAGACATTGTGGACCGGGGTACCGCTCGACGCATGCAGCTGCTGGCAGCGGTAGCCGGGTTCATCGAATCCGCCGACCCTGTGCAGGCGGCGAACGCAGTGCAGACCTACAACAATGCGCTGGAAGAGGCCATCTCGCTGACTTCTACTTCGGAAGGGCAGGTAGAGCAGGCGATAGGGCGTTTGCAAACGCTGGGCGTGCAGATTCCGGCGGTGCTTTACATCACCGGCTCGGCGACGCCCCAGCCCGACGGCACGCAGCAGGTACAGGTGCTGGTACGAAACGAAGGTGCAGCCCTCTCCTCGCCGGTGAACGTACAGGTACAGGTGTCCGGCGCGTTTGACCTTGTATCGGCAGGAGCAACGACAATACCCGCGCTTGCGCCGTCGCAGGAGTTTACCTTCACCGCCGCGGTGCGCCCAGCTCCGGCACGCGGCTCGACGGGCATGATGACGGTGAACCTACTGCAGAACGACGTGACGCTTTCCACCGGCTGGATACCGCTGAGCAGCGTGGACAGCATCGCGCCGCAGGTGCTGGCAGTAGCTCCCGCTTCTGGGGAAAATGTACGCTCCACGCAGCCGCTAATCGTGGCGCGGGTGGTAGATAGCGGCGTGATTAACCCCAACTCCCTGCGCATGGAGATAGATGGCAACGCGGTTACCGCTACATACGATGTAAGCACCTCTACCCTGCGCTATCAGCCAACCACCGCGCTGAGCGAGGGCGAGCACCGTGTGCGGGTGTCTGCAAGCGACCTGGCGGGCAATGTGGGCAGTGCAGAGTGGACGTTTACGGTGAACCTCGCAGCGTCCGCAGAGATAAAAGAGATGCAGGTTGCGCCCAACCCCTTCAGTCCGAACGGGGACGGCATCGATGACGCCCTCAGCATACAGTTTCGCCTGACGGGAGAAGTGCCTGTTCAGGTGCAGGTATTGAGCGAATCGGGGCAGATGGTGCGTACGCTGCACGCACTGGCTCCGCTCGGCGCAACGGGTCACCAGTTCACATGGGACGGCAAGGACGACGCCGACCAGCCCGCGCCTGCGGGAACCTATAGGGTGCGCGTGCACATTCCCGCGCAGGGCACACAGAGCGAACAGATTGCAGAGAGGTCGGTACAGCTGGCAGAGGGTGCGTTGACAGTGACCGGCGTTTCCCTCTCGCGTGAGCAGTTCAAAATAGGTCGCGAAGGAGTGACCCTGCGCTTCAACGTGTCGCAGACCGCTAATGTGAGCGTGAACGTGTTTGCCGGAACCGATAGCAGCGACACGGGAGCCATTGTACGGCGCTACAGCCTGGGGCCGCGCAGTGGACAGTTCACCCTCACGTGGAACGGCACAGGGGACAACCGCCTGTTCGTCGCGAAGGGCGTTTACACCTTCCAGATAGTGGCTGAGTCGGGACTGGAGCGGGTGACGCTGGACAAGGCGGCGCAGGTCACCGCACTCGGCTTGCCCGACCTGACGCCGATGCAACTGTTCGCCGCGGAAGAGGATGGACGCACGCGGTTGAGTGTGGTTGTGCGCAACGGAGGTGACGAACCAGCAAATAATGTAGTGGTACGCCTGCTGTACGGCTCACAAAATATCGGCGAGGCGAACATTGACGCCCTGCAGCCGAAACAAACGCAGGCAGTATCGGTGCTGTGGGATGCGCATCGCGGGCTACTCACACGCGACATTACGGTGCTGGTAGACCCCGACAACACCGTTGAGGAGATGAACGAATACGACAACTCCCTTCTGCAGAGCGTGGAGGTAGTTCCGCTACGACTGGGCAGCACCTTCCCGGCGGGGCTGTCCCTAATCTCTCTGCCGATGCTTCCGCTGGATGCCAATCCGGCGAGCGTGCTGGGCATTGACCCCGCACAACTGCGCATTGCATGGTGGGACCCTGTGGCGGGAACCTACCGTACGGCGAACGACATCACCGCGCTGGAGCCGGGTAAAGCGTACTGGGTGCGTCTGCCTGCCGCGATAGAGCGTCTACTGTCTGGTGTTAAAGCACCCGGCATCATCCGTCTGAAGCCCGGATGGAACCTGTTCGGCGTCACACAGGCGCAGGGTGCGGTGCTGTGGGATGTGCAGCAAATCCGCGTGCGCAAAGACGAGCAGATACTGACGCTGGCACAGGCGCAGCAGGCAGGCTGGATAGAGGACTACGCCTGGGGCTGGCAGCAAGACGCCAACGATCCGAACAGAGGCTCGTACGTGCTGATTTACGACGCCAATCTGATACCCGGTATCCGCAACACGCTGGAGCCATGGAAAGGTTACTGGATCAAGGCAAACGTGGAGTGCGAGTTGATACTACCTTAACGGGAGGAGCGAGATGAGGCGACGCATCCTAATAGCGGCGTTCGCGCTGGCTTTATCTCTGAGCGTGGGCGGGTGTGGCATGTTCCTGTCAGGAGCGCAGCCGATGACACCCCCCAGTATCGGTGCCCTGCAGATAGAACCGTCCCGAATGCGCTTTACGGGGGGACAGGCGACGGTGAGCGTCGAGGTGCGCGACGACAACGGAGTGCGTTCGGTCACGCTGGTGGTGGTTGCGCCGGATGGGTCTCGCTCCTCTCTGGCGATGGACTCCGGAGGGCAGGACCTTTACCGCGCCACTATCACGCTGTCCCCTAACCTTTCGGGGAACTCTCAGCGCTACCAGATATCGGTAGAGGCGGAAGACATCTTCGGCGTACGCGCACAAAGTAGCCCTCAGTCGCTGGAAGTGGAGGCGCTTTCGCTACCACCGGACATACCGCCAATCTAACGCAGCGGAAAACCGGCTGGGGTACAGGTCGAGAACACAATGGCGGAATATGGCAAATAAACACATCCGCCTTCCCCCGCTCCATTTTTTATGGAATACCTAACCGCCTCTTGCACTCCTCCAGTATCTCCACTGTCCGGGTGGCGCCGACGCGCGTCACCCCGATAGCCCGCACCTCCAGCAAGGCATCCAGTGTGCGAATGCCACCTGCCGCCTTCACCTGCACGTGAGGAGGAGAGTGTTTGCGCATGAGCTTCAGGTCCTCGATGGTTGCGCCACCCGAACCAAAACCGGTGGAGGTCTTCACGAAATCTGCACCGACTTCGGCGCAAATCTCACACAGCCGAACCTTGTGTTCATCCTGCAGATAGCAGTTCTCGAAGATGACCTTGACAATACCGCCTCGCTCGTGTGTCACCTCTACTACTGCACGAATGTCATCGCGTACGTAAGCCCAGTCTCCGCTGAGCACCTTGCCGATGTTCACCACCATGTCCAGCTCGATGCCACCATCATCCAGCGCCTGCCTCGCCTCAGCAACTTTAATAGCGATGGTGTGCCCGCCATGTGGAAAGCCGATGGTCGTGCTGGGGCGTACGTCGCTGCCTTGCAAAATCTCCGCACAGCGTCTCAAATAGTAGGGCTTGATGCACACGCTGGCAACATCATACTCGCAGGCGATGCGGCAACCCTGCTCCAGCTCCTCATCGGTCAACATCGGGTTGAGCAGGGAGTGGTCAATCATCTTGGCGATGTCGCGGTAGGTGTAGTCCACGCTTACTTACCTCCTGGCATGAACTGACGCAGGAACCGCGCGGATTGCCGAAGTGCCTGCTTGCGGGTTTCGAGAGTCTTCTCGTAGGCGCGATCCTCTACCTCGATGCACACAGCCCCTTCGTAACCTACGTCGCTGAGCACGGAGAAGAATTTACCCCAGTTCACATCACCTAGCCCGGGTAGTTTGGGCACGTGGTACTCCAGAGGAGTCGCCAGAATGCCTACCTCATCCAGACGATGTTTGTCCACGCGGGCGTCCTTCGCGTGGATATGGAACAGCTTCGCGCTGAACTCGCGCAGGGGCTTCAGGTAGTCCATCTGCTGCCACACAAAGTGCGAGGGGTCAAAATTCAATCCAAAGTGGTCGCTGGGGACCTCGGCGAACATCTTGCGCCAGATAGCAGGCGAGGTGGCAAGGTTCTTGCCACCAGGCCACTCATCGCGGGTAAAGAGCATAGGGCAGTTCTCTATCCCGATGCGCACGCCCAGCTCCTCCGCATAGCCAATCAACGGTTTCCAAACCTCCAGAAAACGTGGCCAGTTCTCTTCCACCGAGCGTGTCCAGTCACGCCCGATGAAGGTATTCACCAGGCTAATGCCCAGTCTGGCGGAGGCGGCAATAACCTTCTTCAGGTGCTCCAGACACGCACTGGCTTCGTCGGGATTGGGAGAAAGCACGTTGGGGTAGTAACCCAACCCGCTGATGGTGACGCCGGTGCTTTCGCACAGCGCTTTGATTTCGTCTGCTTTTGCATCGTCCAGAGCGGCGACATCGATATGGGTGACACCTGCATAACGCCTCTCTGCTTTGCCAATGGGCCAGCACATCAGTTCCACGCAATCAAACCCCTCGTCGGCGGCAAACTGCATGACCTCCTGCAGCGAAAGGTCAGGCAGTATCGCGCTGACAAATCCCAGATTCATAGAGACACCCCCTTTCTGTATCGCTTTTCTGTTCGCTCTGAGACGAGGATTACCCTCCAGCAGGCGGGTGAAGGCGTCGGGCGCAGCTGCCTCTTGTGTATCCGGTTGGCGACGGGCGGCTTTCATGCAGGCGAACACCTATTGGCTGGTGATGAGGAAGTGGATGTGGTCCAGGTCATCCATTTCGGTGGGTTCACGCCGGTTCGCTTCTTTTGACAAGATGGGCGTGGTTGCTATAAAATGACAGGCAAGAGGAGAATAGGGAACCATGTTCGCATCGAAATCTGGTATACTGATTTCCGCATTGTTAGCACTGCTACTTACCGTAAACGCTCAGGGAGGCAACATGCCTGCTTCATCTAATAATGCCCTGGCTTATTTGCAACGATGCAACGTGGCATGGGATGCGCCATCGCAAGATAGCTCCGGTTCCATGCCGTTGGGCAACGGCGACATCGGCGTGAACGTGTGGGTAGAGCCGAACGGCGACCTGGTATTCTACCTCAGCAAGACCGATGCGTGGAGCGAAATCAACCGCCTGCTCAAACTGGGCAGAGTACGCGTCACACTCTCTCCGTCCCTGCTGAGCGGTGGCAACTTTTTCCGTCAGGAGCTGCGCCTCTTGCAGGGCGAAGTGGTTGTGCAGGGTGGCAATCCCCACAAGCCGGTGCTGTTGCGCGTGTGGGTAGACGCCAATCGCCCTGTCGTGTGGGTGGACGTGGAGAGCGCAGAGCCTGTACACATCCGCGCGCAGCTGGAAATCTGGCGCAGGACTGACCGCAGGCTGGAGGGGCGCGAGCTGTTCAGCGCGTACGGAATGATGGATACACCCCAGCCCGTGGTAGAGCACGCCGACACCGTGCTGGAAGAACGCCAGCACCGCATCGTCTGGTTTCACCGCAACCCCACTTCTATTTATGAGCAGACACTGCGCCACCAGGGATTGGAAAGCCTGATCGGTAAACTGCCCGACCCTCTACTCCATCGCACCTTTGGCGGAATGATACGCGGTAAGGGGTTGGTTCGCGAGGATACCACCGCCCTGCGCAGTCAAACTGCCTCCAAACGGTTTTCCCTTGCGATTCACGTCCTTACCGCGCAAACCGATACCGTAGAGGCGTGGGGCAAACAGCTCGAAGCGCAAGCGGCGCGAGCGGAAGCGATACCGCGTACTCAGGCGCGTGCGGCACACCAGCGCTGGTGGCTGAACTTCTGGAGACGCAGCTGGATTGTGGTCACCAGAGACCGAGATGCGGAAATTGTCACGCGGGGCTATGCCCTGCAGCGATTTATCAACGCCTGCGCGGGACGAGGCGCATATCCCATCAAATTTAACGGCTCTATTTTCACCGTCGATTCGCGCGAACCCGACGAGCACTTCGACGCCGACTACCGTCGCTGGGGGGGAGAGTACTGGTTCCAGAACACTCGCCTACCCTACTGGAGTATGATGCCCGCGGGCGACTTCGAGATGACACGCCCTCTGTTCGCGATGTATCTGGATGCGTTGCCACTGGCGCGGGAGCGTACCCGACGCTACTTCGGGCACGAAGGAGCCTATTTCCCCGAGACGATGACCTTCTGGGGAGCCTACGCCAACTGCAATTACGGATGGAACCGCGAGGCAAAACCCGTTTCCCATATCGATAACCCTTACATCCGCTACTACTATTCCGGCAACCTGGAACTGCTCTCCCTCGCGCTGGAATATTTCTTTCACACGGGTGATAAGCAGTTCTTGAACCAGACGCTGCTTCCATTAGCCGACGCGGTAATCACCTTCTATGATCGCCACTTCCCGCGCGACGAATTCGGGAAATTGCTCCTCAAGCCGGCGCAATCGCTGGAGACATATCCCGACGTCGTGAACCCTCTGCCGGACATCGCCGGTCTGCGCTGGACGCTGGAAGGGTTGTTAAGGCTACCGCTCAGCGGTAGGGACACAGACCGGCGTAACAGCTGGCGACGCCTGCTGGGGCAGCTGCCTCCCCTACCCCTGAAAACGGAAAACGGGCAAACCTTCCTGCTCCCCGCTCAGCAGATTCTGGCGCAGCCGATTAACTCCGAGGACCCCGAACTGTATGCGGTGTTCCCCTACCGTCTGTATGGAGTAGGCAAGCCCGACCTCGAGGTGGCACGCAATACCTATGCGCGACGACCTTACCAGGGCAACGAGGGCTGGAGGCAGGACCCAATATGGGCAGCGATGCTTGGGCTCACAGAGGAGGCGCAACGGATGGTGGCGCAGCGCTTCGCCACCAAACACCCGGGCAGCCGTTTTCCTGCTTTTTGGGGACCGAACTACGACTGGATACCTGACCAGGACCACGGCTGCGCAGGCATGATTGCTCTGCAGGCGATGTTGATGCAGACCGATGGCGACCGCATCCTGCTGTTTCCCGCGTGGCCCAAAGAGTGGGATGTCTCTTTCCGCCTGCACGCGCCTAGCAAAACGGTGGTAGAAGGCGTACTGCGCGAAGGCAAACTGCAATCGCTGAAGGTAACGCCCGCCCGCAGGGAGAAGGATATAGTAGTCATGGGCGAGGTAGCTAAGCGGTGAGCCGCGTCTATAAGCGAGACCCAGAGGAGTTGAAACAGTACGCCAGCCTGTATTGGCGCAAGGAGCTAAGTACAGGTTCGGCTGGGGAAGTAATCTCTTTGCTTCTGCAAACTCAAGACAAGTTCTTGGATATACTGTCGGTCGCGGACAGCGAACCAACCTCGTGGAAACAGGTGTTGCAAGCCACGCGTTCGCTATATCCCAATCTTTTCCTGAAGCATCTTGTCGTCTTGGCTGATGTCGGTGGTGAGGTTATTAAGAAGATCACACCAGTTGGCGAGGAGACGATGGACTTTGTATGGCGCGAAAACAAGCATTCTTATAAGTTCCAGTACGCTCATGGGCAGAAGTTGAGCAATGCGCGGCTTCATATCGATGGAAGCGTTACCCAAGAGAGAGCACTGGATGGTGCAATGGAAGACATGGTGATGGTGTTGCTGTTTGGAGGCTTGTCCGAGAACCTGAACCTACCAGATGACATCGCCCAAAGATGCAGTATCGGGACGTTGCTGGGCGATAGGGAAGCCATCGAGCGTTTCGTAAGACCTAGATATATCCTCGTTAGCCGAATTATTAAAGGAGCAACTGCTAACGCACTTGGGCAAGCTGCCCAGACATACGTTGTGGAGAAGCTACAAGACAAACTGGGGAGTAGTGGATGGCGATTTCAGCGGAACGGAACCATACCGGGCGTCTCTCAAACGAGAGACCAACGGGAAATTACCTTCGATATCGTTGCGGCATCCCCTGCCGGAAAGTACTTTGCCATAGAAGTTAGCTTTCAAGTAACCACCAATAGCACTATTGAGCGAAAGTCTGGTCAAGCGGAAGCGCGTTTTCAGAAACTTCACGAGAAAGGGTACCAAATTGCGTATGTAATCGATGGAGCAGGTAACTTTGAGAGGGATTCCGCACTCAGAACCATCTGCCGCTTCAGCGATTGTACGGTTGCCTTCACAGAAAGCGAAATAGACGTTCTGGCAGATTTCCTGCAGAGCAACGGAGGTGATGTAAGTGGCTCACTGGAGTGAAGATGCTGTCAGACTCTCCCTTGTAAAGGAACAGGTAACACATGTATCTGATATTGAGGCGATTTGTCATAAGGATGTACCGGAGGCATACCTTTTCTGGTTTCCTGCTGGGCGCACAGACGATGATGGTGCGCTCAGTAGCGAGGTTTTTCGCCAATTTGCGCATATTTGCGGCGATCTACATCCTGAATCTGTGGTGTGCATTTTGACAACGCCTCCAGATGCTGCACGTCTCCTGCCGTTCTTGGAAAAGGTGCTTCGTTTTCAGTTATGGGTTGCGGTTAAAGTATCCGACGGAACAGGGACGGAGCAAGGGAAGCTACCCAACAAGCACGCCGCGTTGTTGGTGCTGACTCGGTACCGAGGCTCCCTTCGCCATACGAAAACGCGCATCCAGTACACTTACTGTCCAGCTTGCCACAAAACCACGAAGGATTATGGTGGCAAAAAGCACGTTTATCACGAGTACGGTACGTTGATGTCAGATGTGTGGCGTGATATGGATATCGACCCGTCCAAGAATATCGAGCCGGTAGTCTTGCGATTGAGGGATCTTTTCGGTCTGTCCCCTTACACGACCCTGCGTCTTATCGACTTACGCCATTGTGCGGAATTGCTGCCCCAGTACTCGCAGACTTGCGTCAGTGAGCCTCGCTTGCAATTCGCGTATGACGGACCGCCTTATCCGGTGGAGTCACGCCTCATTAACGCCGACTGTCTTGAAGCGATTCACACAATACCGGATAATTCGGTGGACTTCTGCTTTGCGGACCCACCGTACAACCTCCGAAAGAAGTACGACCACTGGAACGATGACATAGACAGCATTCGCTACTTTGAGTGGTGTGACCAGTGGTTGAGCGAGCTTGCGAGGGTGCTGAAACCTGGGCGGACTTTGGCGGTATTGAACATCCCGTTGTGGGCTGTTCGGCACTACCAACATTTAGCGAAAATCCTACGTTTTCAGGCGTGGATTGTCTGGGATGCGCTCAGCTTCCCTGTCAGGATGATTATGCCGTCGCATTATGCTATCTTGTGCTTTTCTAAAGGCAATCCCCGTCCTCTGCCCGGGATAGTGTCGCCTGTGGAAGGCGAAATGGAATATCTAACACCTCTGGCGGAGGGTTTCTGTCTTCGCGCGGATTGTGTGAGGAACCGGAGGCTCAGAGGTATTGATGACAGTAGCAATCTGACCGACCTTTGGTACGATATCCACCGCCTGAAGCACAATGCTTACAGAGTGGACCACCCTTGCCAATTGCCCCCTATGCTCATGCGTCGGCTGTTTGCTTTGTTTACAAAACCTGACGAGCTAGTGCTTGATTGCTTTAACGGCGCCGGTACATCTACTCTGGTTGCGCACCAGATGGGAAGGCGGTTCATTGGGATAGAAATATCACAAAAATATCACGAGATTGCGATGGAAAGGCACACACAAGTTGCACGCGGCGAGGACCCGTTTGCAAAGCGGGACGAGATACCTGTTGCGAAGAACAGCCCAGTGCCTCGTTTGCCGAAGCAAAGATACGTTGTCAGTAAAAAAGCATTGCAGATGGAAGTAAAGCGAGTGGCGCAGATTGTTGGTCACCTTCCTTCCCGTGAGGAGGTCAGAGAATACGGACGCTATCCTATAGAGCTGTACGACAGATATTTCATCAGCTGGGGGGAAGCTTGCGCGGCGGCGCGGACGACGGGTATGTCAGAGCTGCCGCCAAACTACGGGGATAGAAGCTTCCAATTCCAGCTCGGCTTCGACGAGTAGGAGTGATTCGGTGCCCCGAGCGGTCGTGACAGGTGGGGCGGGCTTTCTGGGCTCGCATCTGGTGGACAGACTGCTGGCGGAAGGCTATGAGGTCATCGTGCTGGATAACCTGATAACCGGCAGCGTAGAGAACATTGTACACCTGGCGGGTAACGAGCGGTTCCGCTTCATCAAGCAGGATGTCACCGAGTACCTGTACATCGACGGCGCGGTAGATATCGTCTTTCACTTCGCCTCACCTGCCAGCCCGGTGGATTTTGTCACCAAGCCAATTCAGATACTGAAGGTTAACGCGCTGGGCACGCACAAAACGCTGGGGCTGGCGAAGGCGAAGGGGGCACGCTACGTGCTCGCGTCCACCTCCGAGGTGTATGGCGACCCGCTGGTACACCCGCAAACAGAAGATTACACGGGCAACGTGAACCCGGTGGGCGTTCGCGGGGCGTACGATGAGGGCAAGCGATTCGCCGAAGCGATGACAATAGCATACCATCGCCACCACGCACTGGACACGCGCATCGTGCGCATTTTCAACACCTTTGGCGAACGCATGCGCCTGGACGATGGCAGAATGATACCCAACTTTATCGGGCAGGCGTTGCGCGGAGAACCCATCACCGTGTACGGCGATGGGCGGCAGACGCGCAGCCTCTGCTATGTTTCCGACCTGATTGAAGGCATCTGGCGGCTTGCGCAGCTGCCAGATTACCATGAGCCGGTGAATATCGGCAACCCCGATGAGCGCACTGTGATAGAGATTGCGCAGCTGATTAAAAGCCTGGCACAAAGCTCCAGCGAAATCGTCTTTCGCCCTCTGTTCTCACCCGATGAGCCACGCCGGCGCAAACCGGATATTACTCGCGCCCGCCAGCTGCTGGGATGGGAACCACAGGTAAGCATAGAAGAGGGATTACGGCGCACCATCGACTACTTCCGGGCGCGCCTGTCCTCCCCCTAGCGTAGCGCCTCTTCTTCCTCAGCCAGAGCATCTAGGAAAGCGTCAACCCCTGCTTGTGCTACGATGCGGTCTTGCTCAATCGTACCCGAGCTGACGCCCACCGCACCGATGACTTGACCGTTGACGATAATCGGCAAGCCACCACCGAAAATCATGAAACGCCCCTGGTTACTCACATGGATGCCAAACGCTGCGCCGCCCTGAGGTGAGGCAATGGTAGCATATTCATGCGTGCCACGCCGTGTTCCCGCTGCGGTGAACGCCTTATTGATGGCAATGTCGATACTGGTGATACGTGCGTTATCCATGCGGCTGAAAGCGATGAGGTTACCGCCGTCGTCCACTACGGCGATGTCCATATCCTGCCCCAGATCGCGTGCCTTGTTTTCGCAAGCCTGAACGATTAACTTTGCCCCTTCCAGCGTCAGTTTGATGCGGTTTCGCTGTACCAGCGCCATACACTCATGCCTCCCTTGCGCAAAAATCGTGCTGTTGCCACTCAGTGCTCTCAGTATACCACTTTGTGTGATAATGGGCAACCGAAGGAAGAGCAGGAAGTGTTTTGCACGTGTCGAACGGGATAGCGTATGAAACGCTGGCTGCTGGCATGGGCGGGGATGGTTTTCATTGCGGGGGCGGCATGGGGAGATCAGCATCTGCCGGACAAGTGGCGTGCCCCTTTGCCGGTGCGCAACACCGAACCGCTGAATACCCTCTTTCTTCAAGCTCCTCCGGTTTCTGCATCGGTTCTACCGGACAATGAGGTGCAAATCCAGTTGAGCCTTGATGTGGTGAACCACCTTTTGTTTGACAGGTCGGAGGATAATCGCTACGAGCAGGACTTCGAAATACAGCGGCTCACCGCCATATATGCGCGAGGGGTCGGACGCGACATGGAGGTAGCGGTATACGTACCTGTGCTGGCACGCAACGGCGGTTTTCTGGATGAGGCAATCAACGCTTGGCACCGCTGGTTTGGGTTCAAAGGGGGCGGGCGGGCAAGCCATCGTAACTACC
>CALJAP010000012.1 GCA_938027655.1 uncultured bacterium
CACCACATCCGCCTGCTGAAGCAGCTTCATTTGCCGCGCCGTGGGCGCAAAGGCATGCAGCTCTCCTTCAGGAGGCAGCAGAACCTGCAGGGAGACATGTTGCCCACCCACCTGCCGGACAATGTCTGCTACGGGAAAGAAGGTAGCTACCACTTGCAGCGCGTTCCTGTCGGTTGGCGCAGGGGAAGGCTGCTCGGGTAGGGTGCAGCCTACGAGGGTCATGCCCCAAAGAGCCGAACACACCACCCACTTTAAGCATGTGTTGATAGCAATCTGTTGTCTTTGCACAACTTTACCCGTATTATTACTTGATTTTGCCGCCGGAGGTGAATCTAACTGTAATTGTACGGAAGAGTCTTAATGAAGTCAAGACCGAGAAAGAGAGTGTAAAACAACACGTGCACGCAGGTGCCTAGCAGTCCTTCGCCAGCGCCGTCTTCGGACCTGCGTGCATCCCAAACAGGTGGAGCAGGATGCTCTACATCAAACATCTCAAGGAGGAAAGAAAATGAGTCTACGTGTGAACACCAACATCGCGTCGATGAACGCGCTCCGTACTTTGGGGCTGAACACCGATGCCTTTGCGCGTTCCATCGAACGATTGTCCTCAGGTATGCGCATCAATCGTGGTGCCGACGACCCTGCAGGGTTGATTATCTCCGAGAACCTGCGCGCGCAGATGGTAGGTCTTTCCCAAGCCGTGTCCAACGCACAAGACGCAGCCAACTTGGTGAAGACCGCCGAAGGAGCTCTGGACGAAATCCACAACCTGTTACGCACGATGCGCCAACTGGCTGTGCACGCCAGCAACGTGGGTGTAAATGACCAGACCGCTTTGCAAGCAGACCAAAACCAAATTGCGTCTGCCCTGCAGAGTCTCAACCGCATCGCGCAGACCACTCAGTTCGGAACGAAGAAGCTGCTCGATGGCTCAGCAGGTATCACTGCCGAAGTGGTCGACTCCACCCGCGTAGCTGGCATCTTCATTGGCCAGACCTTCCAAGAGGGGATTGTTCAGAGCGGCACGATAACTGCTGTACTGAACCAGGTAGCTACACGCGCCCAAATGAGCGGCGCAGGAGCGATTACCTATAGTGGTGCCACAGCCACCATCGGTGGCGCTGGAGGTACCGTTGTCATCAACGGGCAGTCCATCCAGGTTTCTGGGTCCGACACCATCCAGACGCTGGTCGACCGCATCAATGCAATGACGGCTCTCACCGGTGTTACCGCAGCGCTTTTTACGGGAAACGCCAGCACCGCCGTGGTTCTGCAGCAAGTGAACTACGGCAGTAGCCACCGCATCGAGGTTTATCAGAGCCGAGACCTGATTTTTTCCGGAACGTCGTCCTCAGTCGCAGGGCAAAATGCTCGGGTGACGGTAACGGTCTCCACGTCTGCTGGGGTCACCAGTGCCGTCTTCGAGGGCGGTGGCAATGCCGACACCGGCATCGTGGTGTCCGACTCGCGAGGCAATAGGCTGGTACTGAAAGAAGCAGGAAATAGCACCTCCCTAAACGGGGTCGCCGGAATCATCAAGAACAACGACTTGGTGTTCCAGATTGGTGCGAACTCCGGTCAGGTGGCCCGTCTATCGATATCGGACTTGCGCGCCTTCAAATTGGGCACGACGGCGGTGGCAGGTCTTAATCTGGAGGCGATCAACGTCACAACGTTGCAAGGTGCCCAAGACGCCATCAAGGTGATTGACGAGGCTATCTCACAGGTAAGTGTGCTTCGCGGTAACATGGGAGCGTTCCAGAAGCAGGTGCTGGAGAGCACGATGCGTTCGTTGAACGTTGCCCGCGAGAACTTGGCGGCGTCGGAGAGCGCGATTCGCGACACCAACGTTGCCGAGGAAGTGATGAACTACACGAAGTTGCAGATCCTGCAGCAGGCGGGTATGGCAGTGCTTGCACAAGCGAACATGGTGCCGCAGATGGTGCTATCGCTTCTCCGTTAAACGAAAGGCGAGCCAGCGAGCAAGGGCGGGGACAACCCGCCCTTGTTTTTTGCTAAACCCCCGTCCAGTCGAACACCACTCCCATCGCTGCGGAACGGTCATGGCGCAGCAGATGATATGCCTGTGGTGCCTCGTATGGCGTGAAACGGTGTGTAATGAGGTCGTTCACCCGCATATCGCCGCGTGCAACGTAGGTGAAGAAGAGTTTGTACATCTCCGCCTGCGTCCACGGGGCGTGGTCGGTGCTGACCGCCGGCGGGTTGCTGGCGTGCGCGCCGATGATGCGCAACCCCTTGGTAATTACATCGCCGGTGAGGAACTGTTGTGACGGTTCGCCGGTGTCGCCCAGCAAAATCAGCTTGCCAAACCTCCTCAGCAGGGTGAGAGCAGGAGCGAACACAGAAGCAATACCGGTGATGTCATACACCACTTCGGCGCCCTTGCCTTCCGTGAGCTCCAGAATCTGCTCGCGCGCCTCCTGCACTCGCTTTGCGATAACTGTGGTGGCGCCGTGCTCTCTTGCCATCTTCAGACGCGGCTCGGCAGGGTCCACCACGATAATCTGCTTGGCTCCCACCAGGCGCAGATACTGCACCGTCAGCTGCCCCAGCAAGCCTGCGCCAATAACCACTACGTTGTCGCCCAGCTGGTGCTCGGCGGCGCGAACGGCGTTTTGCGCAATCATCGCCAGGGCAAACCACGAAGCATCCTCGTCGCTCACCTCGTCAGGCACTTGCACGGGGATGTTTGCATCCACGACATGCCACTGCCGATGCGACCGCTGGAAGACCACCCTGTCCCCGGGCTTCAGCTGGGTGACTCCTTCACCGACCTGCTCCACCACACCCATCATGCTGTAGCCGGGAGGGAAAGGATACTTCACCCACCGATCCCAGTGCGTGCCTTCCTCAAACAACCTGCCCAGACAGATGCACTCCGTACCCGTGCTGATGAGACTTTTTCGTGCCCGCACCAGCACCTGTCCCGCTCCTATCGGTGGCACGCTTTCCGTAATGAGCTCCACCTGGTCCTTACCAGTGAAATAGATACACAGCGAATCCATCCTCTAACCTCCTTGTTGTCGCGTTAAAGGGCTCTATTCCCGGAATGCCCTTGCTCCCGGTGAGATATGACAACGGTAAACGCCGGGTTGTATTCCCGTCCGATGCGCATACTGCTCGGATACTTGCCGGGCGAACTCGTCCATCTGGCGCTCGTAGACAAGGTTGACCGTTGCACCACCCCAGCCGGCGCCGGTCAAACGCGCCCCAATCGCGCCATGCTCTCTCGCCAGACCGACCAGCAGGTCTAGCTCGGGAGTGGAGTTTTCGTAGTGCACGCGGCTGCTCTCGTGGGAGGCGAACATCAATTCGCCCAGCCGGGCGACATCGCCGCGATGCAGCACCTCGCGCCCATCCAGCACGCGCCGGTTTTCGCTAATCACATGGCGCGCCCGCCGACGCAGAGGCTCCGGTATCTGTGCCTCCCATTGCAGGAACTCTTCCCAGCTCACATCGCGCAACAGCTGCACGTGCTCCCCCAGGCGTTCACGGAACCATGCTGCCGCTTCCATACACTCGCGGTAGCGGGTGGCGTAATCTCCGCTGACCAGAGCATGTTGCGCCATCGAGTGTATCAGGATCAACCCGAACGAATCGGCAGGCAGCGACACCGCCTCATGCTCTTCGGTGCGCGTGTCCAGAAAAAGGATGCTGTCCTTCTCACCGAAGACCGAGGAGAACTGGTCTAAAATGCCGCACGGCATCCCCACGAACTCGTTCTCTGCACGACGGCACAGCCGGGCTATCTCCCAGCGAGGTAAACTGGCTTCCTGTAACTCCAGAAGAGCCATCGCGGTGGCTACCTCCAGCGACGCGCTACTGCTCACTCCTGCACCGATGGGCACGTTGCCCGCCACCACCGCCTCAAAGGGTTGTATCGGAATGCCCGCTTTCTGGAGTTCCACCACCACTCCTTTCACGTAGTCCGCCCAGCGGTCACGCCGGTCTTGCTGGATAGCGTTCAGAGTAAAAGCGGATTCTGCACCCTTCTGCTGGGCAAAGACGCGACACTGCGCCGACCTGCTCTTTGCTGCGGCAACCACCGTGACGCGGTCGATAGCCGCGCTCATCACGTAACCGCCGTTGTAGTCGGTATGATTGCCCAGCATCTCTACCCTGCCGGGCGCAACGCCGTAAACAGCCGGGGTTCTTCCGTATCGCTCGCGGAAGAGGTTCCGCGCCTGCTCGATAATCTCTTGCATCCCCTCGTCCTCGCTACGCTGTGACTGCTACAGAACGATTTGGCTTAACCGCGTTCGTTCTCCTGCTGTGCTCTGTACTCAGACATGCCACAAGGGGCAGGTAACGGGGTTACTATCGCGTAAACTAAACAGTAGCCGCAACCTTCAAGTTGCGTCCGTTTGGCGCAGGCTAAAGCCTGCGGCTACAAGGGGAGGGAACTGTGCATCACCTCAAATGTAGCCGCAACCTTCAGGTTGCGTTCGTTTGGCGCAGGCTACAGGGGGAGGAACCGTGCATCACCCCAAATGTAGCCGCAACCTTTAGGTTGCGTCCGTTTGGCGCGGGCTAAAGCCTGCGGCTACAGGGGGAGGGAACCGTGCATCACCCCAAATGTAGCCGCAACCTTTAGGTTGCGTCCGTTTGGCGCAGGCTACAGGGGGCAGCTCACCTAGCTAGAGATGTAGCTGCAACCTTTAGGTTGCGTTCGTTTTGCGCAGGCTGAAGCCTGCGGCTACAGGGGGAGGGAACTGTGCATCACGCCA
>CALJAP010000013.1 GCA_938027655.1 uncultured bacterium
GCGCAGGCGGCTGGCTGGGTAGAGGATTACGTGTGGGGATGGGATGGCACGAAATACGTGCTGGTGTACGACAGCAGTGTCATCCCCGGCGTCGCTGCCCGGCTGGAAGCATGGCAAGGTTACTGGATGTATGCGCATCAGGCGTGCAACCTGATACTGGCTTCGCCTTCCGCAGGACGCACGGCAAGAAGCCGTCGCACCGAGGGGGTTCGCATCGGATGGAGCTTGCCGGTTCGCGTGCAGTTCGGCAATGGGAGCGCGGAGGTGACGGTGGGCGTCTCCACCGGAAGCCGCAGTCTGTCGGTCGGCTTGCCGCCGGAACCGCCGATAACCTCTAGCAGGCGCGTCAATCTCTCCATCCTGCAATCCGGGCAGCCGTATGCGGTGGACGTACGGCGTAGTACGGGCAAGCAGGTGTGGGAACTGCAGGCAGAGTGGTCACCTGTTGAAGAACCGAGCACACCGGTGGTGCTGACCTTCGGCAACGTGGCGAGCGTGCCGCGCGGCACTGCCCTGTGGCTGGTGGACCGCACGACCGGCAAGCGTCACTACCTGCGCACTACCGCCTCGTATCGGTTCACGCCATCGCAGGGCGAGACCACACGCCAGTTCCATTTGGTGGCAGAGCCGGAGACAGGCGTCGGGTTGAAGATTACAGGTGTTGGCGTCACCCGCACACGGGGCGGTGCGTTCAACGTGACCTTCCACCTGACAAGCCCGGCAGCGGTAACGGCAGAGCTAGTCAATGCGAATGGCAAGCCAATCGCCCGACTGAACCCGTTCGGCGGTCGCGCCGTAGAGGGCATGCAGTCACTGACCTGGCGAGGCACGGACGACAACGGCATCGCCTTGCCTGCGGGAGCCTACCTGTTGCAGCTGCAAGCCACCGATGACGAAGGGCGCCAGACCCGGGTGAACATCCCTCTGGTGCTGACGCGATAGGAGGAGCACCATGAAAAGGCGGAAGATCATCTTGCTGGCAGGGCTGTCCGTGTGGACACTTACCGCGTGCGGTGGAGGAGGCGAACCGGTAGTGACCGATACCACGCCGCCGACCATCAGCCGGATGGCAGTGGAACCATCGACGCTCATCGTTCCGGGCACCACTGTGGTGAAGGTGGAGGCGGACGTCAACGATGACAGCTCAGGTGTAGGCGCTGTGAGCGTAACGATTGTCTACCCGGACGGCGGCACGGACACGAAGACCTTAACGGTGGGGAGCGGCTCCACATACGCGGTACAGTTCACCCCCACGTGGGGAGGCAATCAGCCGGGAAAAGTTCGCCTCACCGTGTCAGCGCGGGACGTGGCAGGCAATGCCCAGACGTCCTCTACAGTAGAGGTACGCGCGGCAGCGCCGCCTCCGGGTAGCCCGTGGTAAACAGGCTGTTTTGACGCACTTATAGGTTAAACAGTCAACCTCTCCCCCGGCCCCTCTCCGACGAGGAGAGGGGAGCCGCGCTCCCAACACCCCCTGCCTTTGTTGGGAAGGGGGGAGGGGGATAGGTCGGCTAAACCTTACTCTCGCTCCACGTGCAGCTTGAGGAAATGCGTCGCGCAGGAGATGCACGGGTCGTAATTGCGTATCGCCTGCTCGCAGCGCCATTGTAACTGCTCTGGGGGCAGGTCAGCGTTCGCCTCGATCAGCTCCCACAGGTCTGCCTCGATGCTTTTCTGGTTCTGGGCAGTGGGGGGCACGATGCGCGCGTCCAGAATGGTGCCGTACTCGTCCACGCGGTAACGGTGATAGAGGATGCCGCGCGGCGCTTCGGTGCAACCGTGCCCAGTGGCGGCATAGGGCTGTACCTCTAGGGCTGGCTTGTCGGGTTGGGTGTAGTTCGCGATGAGGCGCAGCGCCTCGTCGCAGGCGTACACGGTTTCGATCGCACGCGCCACGATGCTCTGGAAGGGGTTGCGGCAGGGTGGGGTCATACCCACCTCTTTTGCCACATCCTGTGCCAGCGACGAGAGCCTGTCGAAGTTCAGGTTGAACCGCGCCAGCGGTCCCACCAGATAGGCTCCGCGCTCGGCGATGCGCGAATGCAGAGCGTTCGAATACGGCACATGCTCTTCCACAATGTAGGTCTCAAACTGGTCGATGGCGATGTCCAGCCCCTTGTTCGACACCAGTCGCCCCTCGTTCAGCGGATACTCCAGCGGGTGGCGCAGAGCAACGAACTCGTAGTCCCGCTCAAAATGGGGGAAGGGCAGGCTGGCAGTCCACTTCGCTAGCTGGATCGAGGCATCGCGTGCCCATTTCAGGCGTTCCTCTATCTCGTCCAGGTCGCGCCGCCGGGGAACTTTGTAGAATCCTCCCACCTTCACATTAATGGGATGTATCTCCCGCCCACCGATGAGGGCAACTAGGTCATTGCCCACCTTTTTGAGCTTCAGCGCAGTTTGCACCACTTGGGGGTGGTCACGCGCCATCTGGATGGCATCCTCGTAGCCGAGGAAGTCGGGCGCATGGAGCAAGGCGATGTGCAGTACATGGCTTTCTATCCACTCCCCGCAGTATATCAGCCGACGCAGGTCGCGGATGGGGGCTTCGACCTTGACCCCGAAGGCGTCCTCCATCGCATGCACCGCGCTCATCTGATAGGCAACGGGGCAGATTCCGCAGATTCGGGCGGTGATGTCGGGAGCTTCACGGTAACTGCGTCCGCGCAGGAACGCCTCGAAGAAGCGAGGCGGTTCGAAAATCTTGAACTGCACCTCTTTGAGTTGACCGCCCCGAAAACGCGCAACCAGAGAGCCTTCGCCCTCCACACGCGCCAGATAGTCTACCTTGATGCTGTTACCTTTCATGGCTTTCACTCTCTCGGCGGAAAGGCTCGGAATCGGCGTTAAAACTGCGATAAGCACGAATCAGGTCGTCCTCTTTCACGCCCATCTGCTTCCATCGCTTGCTAAGGGAGGAGGTGTTAGGCGTCTCTTTCGGACCAAAGCAGCCGTAGCACCCTCGTCCGTAGGCGGGACATATCGCCCCGCATCCCGCATGGGTGACCGGTCCCAGACACGGCGTGCCCTGCGCTACCATCACGCAGACGATGCCCTGACGTTTGCACTCGGAGCAGACGCTATGGGCAGCGATGTTCGGCTTGCGCTCGTTGAGCAGGGCGTTGATGACCTCCAGCAGCTGATGTTTGTTGACAGGACAGCCGCGCAGTTCATAGTCCACAAACACATGGTCACGGATGGGGGTGGATTTGCTCAGGGTCTGAATATACTGTGGCGAGGCGTACACAAGGGAGATAAACTCGCGCACATCCTTGAAGTTGCGCAGCGCCTGAATGCCGCCCGCGGTGGCACACGCACCAATGGTAATCAAGAAGCGCGAAGCGCGGCGTACCTGATGGATGCGTTCCGCATCGTGCGGCGTAGTGATGGAACCTTCCACGAGCGAGATGTCGTAGGGTCCCTTCACCGTGGCACGACTCGCCTCCAGAAAATACGCTATCTCCACCGCTCCGGCAACCTCCAGCAACTCCTCTTCACAATCCAGCAGGCTGAGCTGGCAGCCGTCGCACGAGGCAAACTTCCAGACAGCCAGATTCGGTTTGGTTGTGCGCGCCATCGCTATATCTCCCGTTTTTCGAGTAGATGCTGCACCTTGTCGTAGGAGAACACAGGACCGTCTTTGCAGACGAAGAACGGTGCCAGCTGACAGTGCCCGCACACGCCCACTCCGCACTTCATATTGCGTTCCAGCGAGACGTAGATATGCGAGGGGGGGACTCCTCGCCGTTGTAGCTCCAGCACCGCGAATCGCATCATGATTTCGGGACCGCACACCAGCGCGACGGTGTTACGAGCGTCGAAGGGGGCGCGGGGGATTAGCGAGGTGACCACGCCCACGTTGCCTCGCCAGCCGCTTAGCGCACGGTCTACGGTGATATGCACCTCCAGGTCAAACTGGGCACGCCACCGCTGTAGTTCACGCCGGTAAAGGATGTCGCCGGGCGTGCGGGTTCCGTAGAGCAACACGATTTTGCCGTAGCGGTCGCGTTGCGCCAGCAGATGGTACAGCGCGGAGCGCAGCGGCGCCAGCCCGATCCCTCCCGCCACGATGACCACATCCGCGCCTTCCGCCTGCTCAATGGGCCAAGGCGTGCCAAACGGTCCACGTACACCGATGACATCGCCGCGGCGCAGTTTGCCCATCGCTTTGGTCACCGTGCCCACCTCACGGGTGGTATGCGTCAGCACGCGAGGATTGGCGGGGTTACCGCTGATGGAGATGGGTATCTCGCCCACCCCGAACACATACAGCATGTTGAACTGCCCTGCCCGGAAGCAGAAACCCTCCGCACTGTCCGCAGGCTCCAGTTCGAGCGTAAAGGTATCGGACGTCTCGCGTCGTACTTGCCGTAATCGAAATGGGCGTGGAACCATTGTCAGCCTATGTCCCCCCTCTGCGTGATGTGTGACCTTCTGCACCGTACACATCCAGCAGCTGTAAGCGGGTCGCCTGGAGCCTCTGGGTGATAATCTCGGCGAACCGCTTGAGCAGCTCGTAGCCGAGGTCATGGTCCTCCTCACACTTGCGACGCAGGCATTCCCCATCCAGAGCAATAGCCCGTGTCAGCTCTACCGCTCTTGCGTCAAAGTGCCACCGGTAGGGAGGCACCAGCCACGACCAGCCCAGAATGTCGCCTGCGTCCAGCGTCTGGATGGTGAGCGTGCCGATGCCGGCTGCGTGTACCTCCAGCGCCACTCTGCCCTGCCGGATGAGGTAGAACCGGTCTGCCTCTTCACCTTCGCGAAAGATGATTTGCCCTTTCTCGAACACGACATTAGTAGCGCAGCCAACGATAATCTGCAGGTATCGCTGCTCCAGCCCCGCGAAGAAAGGGTGTTCGGCAAGGACGGTTTCAAGTGTTCGCATCGCTCTCCTCCTTTGGTACTGTTGGGGCCACTCTGCCCTCCTCGCTTCGTCGCAAGGCGCGTATCTCCTCGGTGATGTCGATACCCACAGGACACCACGTGATGCACCGTCCGCACCCGACACAGCCGAGCATGCCAAACTGGTCCTGCCAGGACGCCAGTTTGTGGGTTATCCACTGGCGGTAGCGCGACGCCTCCGAGACACGTACCGGGCTGCCGTGGATATAGGAGAAGTCGATGTGGAAGCAGGAATCCCACCTGCGCCACCGCTCAGCAACCGTCCCCTGCAGGTTTGTTATGTCCTCTACGGTATGGCAGAAGCAAGTAGGGCATACCATTGTACAGTTCGAACAGGTGAGACAGCGTTTCGCTACCGCCTCCCAGTGTGGGCTGTCCAGATGCCGGTAGAGCAGCTCTTTCAGGTCGGTAGTGTCCAGGCGCTTCAGGATGCGTCTGGTGGCGCTATCCACAGCCTGTTGTGCTTGCTGCCATTGTTCCTCGGTAGCGATCTGCACGTCCACGCCTTCCAGCACCGCTGCGCCGCGTTCGCTGCCAACCTCTATCACCAGCAAGTGTGACTTGCCGTTCAGCACTTCCGTTATCGCTAAATCGAAACCTTCTCGCACGCGTGGACCTGTCCCGACGGAAGAGCAAAAGCAGTTGCCCGCAGGATAGGCACAATTCACTGCAATAAGCAGGGCGCTCTCGCGCCTGCGCTGGTAGTACTCGTCACGGTATTGCCCGTTCAGAAAAACTTTGTCCTGAATGGCGATGGCTGCCAGTTCGCACGCCCGCACCCCAACGAAAGCGTAACGCGGTGTCTGTTCCTGCTCGGGGATAACCCGAAAGCCACCATCGCCGTCACGCTTCGCCTGCCACAGCCGCTGACGAGGGGGGTAAAGGTAGTGCTTCCATGAGCGTGGTCCCACCGCGTAGCCGAAAAACGCCCTGTCCCCCCGTCGCTTCAGGCGATACACACCCGCCCGCTGTTCATCGCTGAAGCCAACAGGTAGTTCATTCACCGATTCCACCCGCTCGTAGACGATAGCACCATCCAGCAGGGTAGGGGCGATAATCTGATAGCCAAGTCGCTTCAGAGCATCAAACAGCTGTTGAAACTGCGAAGCGAGCAAGACGAATCGTTTCTTGCCTTCAGCACCCGACTGTGGCATGAACCTTCTCCTCTGGTACGATACGCCAAAATCTCAAGCAATAGGTTTATTCTATCCAACCAATAGAATACCATATCCTTTGGGGAGATGCAACGCTCTGTCATTTGCCCCCCGTCAAACTTAATGGTAAAATGGTAACGTATGGGGCAACATCAAGACGATAACATCGGCGGTTCATCTTCTCCTGCTGTTGCGCTGTGGCACAATAGCGTCTATCGTACCTACTGGGTTGGGGCGTTCGTCTCCTTTCTCGGTAGCTGGATGCAGACGGTTGCCCAAGGATGGGTGGTCTACGAGATTACCAACAGCAAATTGCTTTTAGGGCTTTTGGGGTTTGTGGGTTCACTCCCAACGACGCTCTTCAGTCTGTTTGGTGGAGTAGTAGCCGACCGTTTTGAAAAGCGCAGGTTGGTGATTGCAACGCAAGCGCTGTTTGCGGTGAACGCCTTCGTGCTGTCGATACTGGTGCTGACAGAACGGGTAGAGTTCTGGCACATTGCGCTGATTGCTGCCCTGAATGGCTTCATTGTGGCTATTGATGCGCCTGCACGGCAGGCGATGGTCATGGACCTGGTGGGCGAACAGTTCGTCACGGTGGGAGTAGCGATGAACTCCGCCGCGTTTAACACGGCGCGCATTCTCGGTCCTGCTATCGCGGGTAAACTGATTGAGGTGGTCAACGCGGGGTGGTGCTTCTTTATCAATGCGGTGAGCTATGTGGGCATTATTGCCGCTCTCTGGCGTATTCCCGGAACGCCGAATCAGAGCACAGTGGAACGTCTCTCGGTATGGTCGGAACTCAAGGAGGGGGTGGGCTACGTATACCGTGACGGCTTGTTAAGAACGCTGGTGCTTCTGGACTGCGCACTGAGCATCTTTGCGATGTCGTACACCACTCTGATGCCCGTTTTTGCGCGCGATGTGTTGCAGGTGGGGAAGCAGGGACTGGGTAATCTGTTTTCGGCAACCGGCTTTGGGGCGTTGATGGGCGCGCTGGTGCTGGCAAAGGTGGCGGGGGGTGTGCCCCGAGGGAAAGTGGTGATTACCGCCGCAACAGGGCTGTGCACCGGTTTGTTCCTGTTTGCGCTCTCGCGCAGCTACCTGCTTTCGCTGGGATGCCTGGTGTTGATTGGCGGTTGTGCGGTGAGCACGCTGGGCTCCATCAACGCGCTGTTGCAGTCGCTTAGCCCGGAGCACCTACGCGGGCGCACGATGTCGTTACATGTGTTCGCGCTGATGGGGCTGGCGCCTTTTGGGAACTTGCTCATGGGCTGGTTGGCTTCGCACTGGACGGCAACAATAGCGATAGCCACAGGCGCGACGGTGTGCGCGGTTGCCGTGGGGATTACCGCCTCACGCCATGATGTGCGTCATCTACCGGCTGTGTGAGCACACACGTTATGAACAGGGAAGGTTCTATGGACTACGCACGCGCTGTACTGTACATGCAGGGTCTGAAGCGGTTCGGTATCAAGCTGGGTAACGAGCGGTTTGAGGCGTTGCTGGAACGACTGGGCAACCCCCATCACCATCTCCGCGTTATCCATGTGGCAGGCACCAACGGCAAAGGTTCTACCAGCACCTTCATTGCCACCATCCTGCAGGCAGCGGGTTATAAAGTGGGGCTGTACCTTTCGCCGTACGTGTTCAACTTGCGCGAGCGGATACAGGTCAACGGCTACATGATACCCGAAAGCGACTTCGCCCGGCTGGTGACGTGGATTAAACCGCACATCGAGGATTTGGCGCAAACTCCGCTGGGGCAGGTAACGGAGTTCGAACTCAAAACGGCGGTGGGCTTCAGCTGTTTTGCCGAACAAAGGGTGGACTTCGCAGTCGTCGAAGTGGGGTTGGGCGGCAGGCTGGACGCCACCAACGTGGTGCGTCCGCTGGTGAGCGTGATTACCTCCATCGGCTGGGACCACATGGACAGGTTAGGGGATACTCTGGGCAAAATCGCGGCAGAGAAGGCAGGCATCATCAAGCCATACGCGCCGGTGGTGACAGGCGTGACCGACCAGGAACCGCTGGAGACAATCCGAGAACATGCTCAGCGGGCAGGTGTGCCGCTTACGGAGGTCAAGCCTGAACGCATGGTAATCCCGCCGCCGGTGCGTACGGTACATTGGCAAGACGAAGGGGTGCATCGAATGCGGCAAAGGGTGTCCGTGCGCACGACCGACGGTGTTTACCGCCACTTGAGCCTGCGCCTGCTGGGGAAACATCAGTGCTCCAATGCGGCGGTGGCCATTGCTGCCGTTGAGGCGTTGCAACATGCTCATCGAGTGGAGATACCAGAAAGCGCGATCCGCGTGGGGCTGGAATATGCCATCCTGCCGGGCAGGATGCAGATTGTGCGCCGGTCACCGACGTTACTGCTGGACGGGGCGCACAACGTAGACGCGGCACGCTGTCTGGCACAGGCAATCACCGATACCTTCCGCTACCGGAGGCTGATACTGGTGCTGGGCATGACCAAGGGGCATGACCCGCAGGGGGTGGTGGATACGCTGGCACCGCTGGCATCACGTATCATCTTCACCCAGCCAAAGGAACGTGCGCGCCCTGCAGTGGACCTGCCCGAAGCCTCTTCGTTGTCTCTCCCACCATACGAGATAATTCCGTCTGTACCGGAGGCGGTGGAGTGTGCGATGAACATAGCACATGCCGATGACCTGGTATGTGTCACAGGCAGCTTTTACGTGGTAGGAGAGGTACCGGTGGAAAAGTGGCAACCTCGTCAAAACACAAACCCGGAGGAGGGAATGAGCTATGCAGCTTCAGGAGAGAACGCTGGCAATGGGACGCCTTGAGCGACACCGTATTGTTCCCGTCGTGGCGATGGTAGTCATCGCATTGCTGGTGGGATGGTGGCTGGGGGCGCGTACCAAACCGACCCCCATCATACCCGAGCCTCCACCGATGACTTTCGAGCAGGCATCTACCCAGCTGAAGACCAGCTCTGAAGCCTTTGCTGCGGTAGCAAGGGCGGCTACACCATCGGTGGTGAACATCAGCGCGGCAACAATCATCCCGGGCAGGCGTTCCCCCCTGTTCGATGACCCGTTGTTCCGTTACTTCTTTGGCGACGAGGACATCCCGTTCCGCGAGCCGGAGCGAGTGGTGCGCAGTCTGGGCTCAGGGGTCATCGTCAGCCGCGACGGTTTAATACTCACCAATAATCACGTTATCGCCGGAGCGAGCCGCATTTCGGTAACCCTTGCCGACGGGCGCCGGTTCTCAGAGGTGCAGGTGGTCGGAACCGACCCAGCGACCGACCTCGCCCTGCTGCGTATTCGCGCGAACGGGCTTCCCGCCATCAAGTGGGGCGATTCGCGTGCGCTGGAGGTAGGCGAGTGGGTGCTGGCTATCGGCAACCCATACGGGCTGAGCCAGACGGTCACCGCAGGCATCGTCAGCGCAAAAGGAAGGCGGGATGTGGGCATCTCGGTATACGAAGACTTCATTCAGACGGACGCGGCAATCAACCCCGGCAACTCCGGCGGCGCACTGGTGAACATTCGCGGCGAGCTGGTAGGTATCAACACCGCCATCCTGTCGCGGAGCGGCGGCAACGTGGGCATCGGTTTTGCTATTCCGAGCGCGGAGGCGCGGCGGGTCATGGAGCTGCTCCTGCGCGAAGGCAAAGTCTCGCGCGGATGGCTGGGCATCATTCCCGCCCGCGTAGAGGAAGGAGCGATGCAGGGCATCATCGTTGCCAATCTGTTCCGCAACAGCCCTGCCGACCTTGCGGGTCTGGATATCGACGACATCATTCTGGAATGTAACGGGAAGCGGGTTACCTCGCCGGGCGAGCTGAAGAACATGATCGCTACCATGCCCGCCGGCACGGAGGTGACCTTGCTGGTGCAGAGGGGAACCGAGCGAGGCAGGGTTCGTCTGCGCGTCGCCGACCACCCGACCGACCGCTTCGGGCGACCGGTTCCCGGCATCTAAAAGACAGTGCCCTGTCGGTGCGCCCCTTGCCCCTCAGGGCGTCAGAAGGAGCCAGTATGAGCGAGTTAACGAGTGAGCACCCGGAGGTGCGCCGGGTATTACAGGCGATTATCGAGGACACGCGGGCGGGAATACCTATCCTGCTCAGCAGACGTGAACGCTACGGTACCATCCTTGGCGCCTTCCGGGTGCAGTTCGAAGGGGAAGACGACCTGCTGCATCTGTCTATCACCCGTGTGGACGGCGGGCGCGTAACGCACGAAGAGGCGCAGCGCGTCGCCGACCTGTTCTTTCACGCCGTGCCAAAGGGGTTGATTCAGTGTCGCCCTGCGGAATACTCGGTGCACTACTATATCGCTCACGACCTGCTGGTGGGCTACTTGGAGGGCAATTCGCATCAGGGGGAAGCTCGCAGGGGCTGAGGGTTAATCTGCTTTGACCTTCTCGGGGTGCGTACGGTATACTTGCAAAGGGTGATCCATATGACGAGCACGCGGGTTATCGAAGCCGAATACGACGGCAAAGTGTTTGTGCCCAAGCAGCCTGTACCCCTGCCTGCGGGACAGGTTGTGCGTCTATTCATACAAGAAGTGACCGCTCATTCTGAAGCAGAGTGGGAAGCGTTTTTCAGGGATTTAGACCGCCGCCCGCCTCGCACCAGCTCTTTTGACTTCGATGCGCTTCGACGCGAGAATCTGTATGGAGACCGCGATGAGTATTCTCCTTGATACCTCTGTGCTCGTAGCTCTCAAAGGAGTAAATGCTGACAAGCAGCTGCAGGTGCAGCAGGCGATTCGTTTGTTGGATGCAAAGGGATGGCAGCTTTGTATCGCACCTCAGATTTTGATGGAGTACTGGAGCGTCGCTACACGTCCAGCAAGTGCACGTGGGGGTCTAGGTCTTACTATTAGTGAGGCAAATGAGGACGTTGCAGCTTTTGTGCAACGCTTTCATCTCCTACTTGAAACGGAATCGCTGTTCCCAACATGGTGGGGTATCGTTCGGGATTACGATGTCTCTGGTAGGCAGGTATGGGATGCCAGGATAGCTGCCTTAATGAGACAACACAACGTTTTACATTTGCTTACCTTTAATGTCGGGGACTTCCGCCGTTTCGATTTCCTGTATGCATTGGAGCCGAACGCGCTACCTTTATCTTAAAACACCTCTTGTGTTACTATCTCCCAGAACCCTATATCCGGCAGAAAATGCAGGCGGTAAACAGGCACATCGCGCGCCAAAGCGGAGGCGACGTTCAGCATCCACTCCGCTACCTGTGCGCCCTCGGCAAACTGCAGACTGCACTGCAGGATAGCGGTTAGGGCATCGCGTCGGGAAAGTTTCTCCAGACAATGCTGCCTAGCGTGCTGGAGCAGATATATGCCCTGCAGCGGTGCACTGAGATTGGCCCCGGCGCGGGCGAAGTCGCCCCAGAAGGGCGTCCCGAAAACCTGCCAGCCTTCGGGCATCTGGCGAACCGCTACCAGCTCGTCACTCAATACTTCAGCGATGCTGGCAAGGAGACGCGCGACCGTGCTCTTGCCTGTGCCAGAACGCCCCGCGAAGACATAACCTTGCCCCTCATGGCGCACTGCGGAGGCATGTAACATCACTCCTCCGTGGTGCGGCAGGTATAGCGCCATCAGCGTACGCAGGAAGGAATCTACCGCGTATGGGCTGCGTAGGCAGGCGACCTCCGCCTCGTCCACCGCGGGGGTAACATCCGCGACGAAGGTGTCGTACACGAACCGCCAGCCCCCCTCCGCTTGCCGAACTTTCACGCTCTCCATGCGCGTTCGGGTAGGAGGTGATGACTTCGGTTGCAGTATGATGTGAATATCGGGTTCCGCCCCCGAAGCAACGAATGCCGCGTATCGCTCCTGCAACAGTTCGCGCAGGAACGCTTCGTCCGTACACTCCAGATTCAAGACAGCGTTGGCAATGGAGATGTTCAGCTTCTTCATCGCACTACCAGTTCTCCACACGTGATTATTTGGACGCAGACAAGGCGGTTTTACATCTTCACCACGCTGAACCCCACGTTGAAATCATGGGCTACGAGCTGAGCGTCAGCAAAGCATCTCATCCCATCATTAAAACGAGATTCTTCGCTTCGCTTAGAATGACAGGCGCGCGGAACTGCTTCGCTCCGTGTCCAAATAATCATAAGACGAACGGCTCGGACGAAGCCGCGCCATCCAGAAGGCTGAGATTTGACAGACCATCGCCCTCTCTAGGGTACCCGAACATATGTGTTTCCGGGTTGCCGTCGCACGAGGTTGTGCATTTCCAGTATCAACAGTTCAGCGTTCAGCTGCGCTATGGGCAGATTCAACTCCTCCGCCAGCGCATCGACGTGCCTGGGCGTCAGCGACAGTGCCCGCAAAACCTCTTGCTGGGTTGGGGTCAACGAAAGTGTCTCTACCATACGCTCCGGAGGCGGTTCGGAGACAATGCCCAACCCGCGCACAATGTCCTCGACGCTGTCCACCAATGTTGCCCCGTCCTTAATTAACCGGTGACAACCTGCGCTGTGTCCTGTGTCGATGTTGCCCGGCACCGCGAACACCGGCTTACCCTGTTCCAGTGCATGGGTAGCCGTGATGAGCGCACCGCTGTCGTTAGGAGCCTCCACCACCAGCACGCCCAGCGATAGCGCGCTAACCAAACGGTTGCGGGCGGGGAATCGCCATGCATCGGGTTGTGTGCCGGGAGGATACTCGGAGAGCACCGCGCCTTGCGTGGCGATGCGTTGGAACAGAGCTGCCGACTCCGCAGGATATGCCACATCGATGCCGCTTCCCAGCACGGCAATGGTGCGTCCGCCTGCCCGCAGTGCGCCGGTATGCGCAGCGGTATCGATGCCCCTTGCTCCTCCGCTGACAATGGTCAAACCGTAACGGCTCAGTTCGCGAGCGAGCCTCTCCGCAACACTGCGCCCGTAATGGGTGGGGTGGCGCGTGCCGACAATGGCGACGGCGAACCGGTCGCGCTCCTGCAGACTGCCGCGCACAAACAGCAGGGGTGGGAAGTCCTCGATCTCGCGCAAGGCGGGTGGATAGCCATCGTCGCGCCAGGTCAGCAGGCGCGCGGAGCTGTTCTGCCACCGTTGCCACTGGTCAGGGGTGAGTTCTGGAGCGTTCAGGATACGGGCAGCAGCGGATTCGGTCATGCCCTCTACGCGCAGTAAATCGTGGCGGGAGGCGGAGAAGACATCCTCGGGGGTCTGAAAGTGCTCCAGCAAGCTGAGCAAACGACGGGGAGGAAGCTCGAGGTACGCCAGTCGCAACAGCGCACGGTAGCAAGCTTCCTCCACCGGTTCCCCTCTTTCCGATCAGTAACCGTCGTCGCGACCGCCCGGGAACCCACCGCCACCTCGTCGCCCACCTATGCCACCCGGCACGCCGGGCGCACCGGGTTGCGTGCGAGGTTGAGTGGTAGCAGGGCGTTTGCGCAGGGTGTTGTCTACGATGAAGCTCCAGGTGTATTCGGTGCGATTGCCTCGCCAGTCTTCCGCCACCACTTTCACCGTGTGTCGTCCATCCGCAAGGGGTTTCACCGTAGCGGCTCCACCTTCCTGTCCGGTGGGCGTGGCGGCTGCCTCTTTCATACCCCAGAGATAGGTTATCTCGCCTTTGGCAAGGTCAAACTCGTATTTCACGGGTTTGCCGTCAAGGAAGAACTGGATGCTGTCCGTCTTGATACCCGAGCCATCGTCGCTGATGAGCGCACGGAAGCGGATGGGAGGTGCGCCCGACATGGCGATGCCACGTGTCGGTTCCAGTTCGGTAATGGTGGGCGGAATGCTATCCGGCGCGTCGGCACGGAAGGCGGTCAGGCTACCGTCGTCAGACACGATGTACAAGGTGCCGTTCGCCACCACCGGCGGCGCCGTGATGTCGGTGAAGGTAGGGCGTTCGGGGGTGGAGGACGACGACTGCAGCAGGTACTTCCATAGAACGTTGCCATTAGAGGCATCCAGCCCGTAGATACCGCCGCGCGTGGTGCCGATGACAAGCACGTTACCTGCCAGAGTGGGCGGAGCAACCACCTGATTCGTAAAGACGGGTTCCTTCGTATTCCAGAGCAACTTGCCCGTGTTGTCGAACGCCCACACGCGCCCGTCGCGCGTGAGCACATATACCATGCTGTTTCCCGCCACCGGCTCGGTCACGATGTCGTCGGACAGGGTGCGCGCCCACAACTGGCGTCCGCTTCGCGCCTGCAGCACATACAACACATTGGACGCCACCACATACACATTGCGGTCTGCCACCACAGGCGACAGGGCGTACAACGTGCCAGGCAGGCGCATCCGCCACAAAAGCAGTCCGGTGGGGGCTGCAGCGGCGTACAGCGTCTGGTCGGCAGAGATGAAATAGACCATATCATCGGCAACGGCTACCGCTCCGTTCACTGCATCCAGCGTTCGGAAGCCTCCGCGCCAGATCGGTTCGCCCGTCTTGGCGTTGATAGCGTATACCCGCCCATCGGCGGAGCCGAAGTACACCACATCGTTTACCACAGTAGGCGGCGACAGGATAGCACCCTGTGCCCGGAAGGTCCAGAGAACTTTGCCGGTAGTTGCCGAGAGAGCATAGAGGTTGCTGTCGGTTGCTCCTGCGTAGATGATACCGTCCGCGACGGCTGGTGTTGTGCGAAACTGTGCGTCCAGCGGCTGGTCGGTAGGGTACCGCCAGATGACGCGCCCGGTCTCTGCGTCCAGAGCATAAAAGCGATCACGGCAGGCATAATAGATAGTGTTGCCGACAATGGCGGGGGCTGCAGGGTTCTGCGGTGCAGGCGAAGCAGTGTACCGCCAATACATCGCCACAGGCATCTGGATACCCCCCGCTGCGATACCTCCGTGCGTGGGGGAAAACCGGTACGCCACGACGTCTTGAGCAAGCGCAACGGATGCTATCAGCATCGTCACGGCGCAGAACGATAACACACGGCTCCATCCCGCAAAGATTAAGCCCTTCAAGCGTGCTTGCATCGTCGTCTCTCCTCGCCTCGGGTTTATTTCGGATATTTCGGCACGTGCCTTGGGTTACAGTATATCATACAGCAGGTCTGCTGGAGATTCCTGCTCACCCACTGCATTTAGACGGGGTTGTGCTCTGCAGGGTTACTCCCTGCGGAACTTTCCGCACCCGCTTTTCGTATTATGTAGTAGCGCATGTCCTCCTTTTCACTCTGTCCATCACGTCGATGGAGCCTGCTGTTCAGAGCGTTCGTCCAACCCCGACTGCTCTGAGAGCAGGCGATTTTTTGTGCGAGACTTGTCTCTTCTTTACTTCCACAGTACAATAGAACCATCCTCTTCAGGGAGGGGAAGCGTAACGTGTCTTCTCTATGGGATACTCTGGTGCAGCTGTTGCTGGCATCTGCGCTGGGGGCGGTGGTCGGTTTCGAGCGCGAGCTGCACGGCAGACCGGCTGGTTTGCGCACGCATATCCTGTTATCGCTGGGCGCGGCGCTGTTCGGCATCGTGTCGCGCGGCATAACGGCACCCAATGTGGACCCCACGCGCATCGCTGCGCAGGTGGTAACCGGCATCGGGTTCATCGGGGCGGGCACGATCATCCACCTGGGCGGCACCGTGCGTGGGCTAACCACCGCTGCAAGCATCTGGACCACCGCCGCAATCGGGCTGGCGGTAGGACTGGACAGACGCTACTGGGCAACGGCAATTATCGCGACCGCTTTGGTGTTGCTGACGCTTGCGCTGGTGCACCTGCTGGAGAACTTTCTCCGAATCAAGCGACGTGTGAAGGACGTGGAGATCGTGATGCACGAGGGGACGGATGTGATGAACGCGGTGCTGGGTGCACTTTCCGCGCTTCGCGTGGACATACAATCTATTCGCAATCTGCCCTCGCTGCAGCCCGGCACCCGCCGATTTGACTTCTCACTGGAACTGCCTTCGCAGGCATCGTCACTGCAGGTTCTGGGTGCACTGGCGCAATGCGAACATGTGGTGGAGGTGAAGTGGGACTGATGGCGATGTTGCTGGACATACAACTCATCGATGAGATAGTACGGCGCGCGCTGCTGGAAGATGTCGGCACGGGGGACGTAACCACTCTGCTCGCCGTACCCGAAGGGGTAGAAGCAATAGGTGAGTTTATCGCCACCCAGCCGGGCGTGCTGGCGGGAATGCCTGTGGTGGAGCGCGTCTTTTATCAGATAAATTCCAGAGTGCGTCTGGAGCGCATGGTGAAAGAGGGACAGCACTTCGACGCGGGCGCTGTGCTGGCACAGGCGCATGGCGAAGCGAGAGCCTTACTGACCGGGGAGCGTGTCGCCCTGAACTTCCTGCAGAGGCTGAGCGGAATCGCCACCCTGACCGCACGTTTTGTGGAAACGGTGAAGGACCTGCCCGTACGCATCTGCGACACACGCAAAACCACGCCGGGTTTGCGCTATCTGGAGCGCTATGCGGTGCGTGTGGGAGGCGGCTACAATCACCGCTTTGGGCTGTATGACGCCGTGCTGATTAAGGATAACCACATTGCGGTATGCGAAGGTATTACGCAAGCGGTGCATCGTGTGCGACGCGCGTTGCCACACACGATGAAGGTAGAGGTGGAGTGCGCTACACTGGAGCAGGTTCAGGAAGCGCTGGAGGTAGGGGTAGATGTCATCATGCTGGACAACATGACCGTCGATGAGTTGCGTGAGGCGGTGCGCATTGCAAAAGGACGTGTGTTTGTAGAGGCATCCGGCGGAGTACGTCTCGATACTGTGCGCCAGATTGCGGAAACCGGGGTAGATGCTATTTCCGCAGGCGCGTTAACGCACTCCGCACCCGCCATCGACATCAAGCTGGAGTTACGGTTAAAGTAACCGGCTTTGCCATCCCTTTCCCCCCCTGCGTGCGGAGGAGGGGGTAGGGGAGGCTTCCCTTACACCCGCTTTGCTCGCATTCGCGCTTCGCGCCGGGCAGCTTTCTGCTTCTCTTCTTTACGCTTGCGCCGTTGACGCAGCTCCTTCTGTCGTATGCGCATGGCATCGCCTCCTTCTCCGTTTTTACCAACAGCAGATTCTACAAGCAGAGGGGAAGAAAGTCAAATCCGTTGAGCAAGACAGGAATCCTGCCAGCGATAATCTAACCCTTGTAGCATGAGACGAGCGTATCTTGTTTTGTGGTGGGTGGTTTGCGCGTTTACCGCGCAAGGAGAGGTCACGGTGTGGGCACAGCTGCCTGTGCCTCCGATTAAGCCGATCGTCGGGGCGCGAATGCCTGCCCTGAGCCCCGATGGCAAACGAATCGCCTTCGTGTATCGTGGGGACGTATGGATTGCTCCCGCCACCGGTGGGCAGGCAACGCCTCTCACGCGCCACGTGGAGATGGACGCCTTTCCGCTCTTTTCGCCCGACGGCAGATGGATTGCCTTCTCCAGCCTGCGCAACGGAAACTGGGACATTTTTGTGGTGCCGACAGACGGAGGAGAAGTGCGTCAACTGACCTATCACGCGAACAGCGAGATTGCGTACGGCTGGAGCCCCGATGGCAAGTATCTGCTGTTCTCCTCGGTGCGGGATACCACCAACAACACCCTTTTCGCGCTGGACGTGCGCACGTTGCGCTTCAAGAAGTTAGCCGAAGATTACGCTCCCCTCAACTATCCCAGCTACTCGCCCGACGGGAAGATGGTGGTGTACGGGCGATATGGCTTCCACTGGACCCGTCCGCGCTATGTGGGTTCGGCGGCGGCGCAAATCTGGTTGCTTGACCTTACCAGAAACACGCGCCGCGCCCTGACAAACAACAACCGCCAGCACCTGTGGACGAAGTTCCTGCCCGACGGCAAAAGCCTGTTGACCGTTACCGTTGGCGAGGAGACGCCGTCGGTTAGCAAGCTGGGCACTACTATTCCCAAGATTGTGGACAGTCCCAGCCGTACTCCGAACCTGTGGGTGTTCGACCTGGAAGGGCGGGGCAGGCAATTGACGTTCTTCACCGGGGGGGCGGTACGCTTCCCGACGGTGGCGTGGCGTACGGGCGACATCGCCTTCGAGTACGAACACGACCTATGGCTCCTTCCCGCCGGTTCACGCAACCCACAGAAAATCGTATTGTACGCCGCCGAGGACGAGAAACAGAACACCCGCCGGCGCGAGGTGCTGACCTCCGGCGTTACCGAAGCGGAGCCTTCGCCCGATGGCAAGACCTTTGCCTTCGGGTTGCGCGGCGACATCTGGACGGTGCTTATCGAAAAGCCGAAGGGGGTAGCAGGGCGCAGTGCCGAGATCGCCCGACGCCTCACCGACTGGGCAGGGGACGATTCGGATTTCGTGTGGTCGGCGGACGGCAAGAAGATATACTTTACCTCCGACCGTGAGTTCAATACCCGCCTGTATGAACTGGACATCGAAACGCTGCAGGTCAAACCTCTCTGGAACCGTTCCGAAGATGTAACCGGTCCGCGTCTTTCTCCCGACGGCAAGCAGCTGGCTTTCTGGGTATCGGGCAGCGAAGGTGGTTTGTATGTGCTAACTCTGGAGACGGGCGAGGTCAAACGCCTGGCGAAGGTGCCCGGCACGCACTGGTATGGGCTGGGCGGAGGACAGTTCGCGTGGTCGCCCGATATGCGCTGGATGGCGTTTACCTACCGTGGGGAAGACCTCGCATGGAACATCTGGATTATGCCAGCCGCCGGCGGTGACCCGGTGAATGTCACACGCCTTAACGCCTACCACAGCCAGCCGGCCTGGTCGCCCGACGGAAAATATCTGTTCTTCCAGAGTGACCGTGACGGCAACGGGCTGTACGTGCTGCCCCTGCAGGAAGAACCCGCTCGTAGCGTAGACACCGACCTGAAGTACGAAAAACCCAAAGAGAAGGTGCTGGTGGAGATCGATTTTCAGGACATTCACCGGCGTATTCGCAAGATGGTCAACCAGAATCCACAAGCCGACCTGACGGTCAGTGTTGAGGGACTCATCCTCTTCCTATCGGAAGGTGACATCTGGTCGGTATCGTACGACGGCAAGGAGACCAAACGTCTGACCACGGGCGGAGGTGTATCCAGCCTGCGGGTGTCAGCGGACGGCAAACGGCTCTTCTTCATCCGCAACGGCGAGCTGTGGACGATGAAGCTGGAGGGCAGTAACCCGCAGGAGAAGGTAACCTTCACCGCCGATTGGGAGCGCGACGTACGCGCCGAACGCAGGGCGGCGTTCACGCAGTTCTGGCGAAGCTACCACCGGGGTTTCTACGACGCGAACTTTCACGGCAGGGACTGGGAAGCCATTCGCAAGCGCTATGAGCCTCTGCTGGACGCGGTGGAAACGCGCGAGGAGTTCGCCACCCTGCTTCAGATGATGGTCGGTGAGCTGGAAGCCTCGCACTCGGAAGTATCCCCTGCGCCCGGGGGCAATCCCAGTCCGGTAACCCCCCATCTGGGATTTACCTTTGACTACAGCTACGAAGGTGCGGGCATTAAGGTCGGCAAAGTGCCGCAGGGTGCGCCCGGTTCCTACCCACAGACGCGCATCCGCGAAGGCGAGTACGTGCTGGCGATTAACGGACAGGATGTTACCCTCGACGAGAACCTGTGGAAGCTGATTAACGACAAGCAGGAGCGCGAGTTCGAGTTTCTGGTCAACTCCAGGCCCAGTAAGGACGGTGCGCGCGTGGTGAAGTACCGCGTGCTGAGCGGTGGCGAGTGGAGTAATCTTATCTACCGCAACCGCATCGAGCGCCTGCGCAAATACACCGACGACAAGAGCGGGGGAAAAATCGGATACGTGCACATCTCGGGTATGGGGTTTGGCAATCAGGTGCAGTTCGAGCGCGAGGTGTACGAGCAGGTAGTCGGTAAGCAGGCGATGATTATCGACGTGCGCTTCAACGGGGGCGGTAACATCTCCGACACGCTGGTAGACTGGTTGGAGCGCAAGCCTCACGGTTTCTACCGCCCACGTGACAGCGCCATTGAACCTGCTCCAAGCCGCGCGTGGGATAAGCCTATCATCGTGCTGATGAACGAACACAGCTACTCCAACGCTGAGATGTTTCCCTACGCCATGCGCGCCAAGGGACTGGCAAAGCTGGTGGGTATGCCCACGCCGGGCTACGTTATCTGGACATGGGGGCTGCAGCTGGTGGACGGCACAGGAGCGCGGATGCCCCAGAGCGGCGTCTACCGTCTGGACGGCACGCCGATGGAGAACATTGGCGAAAAGCCGGACGTGCAGGTGTGGATGACCCCCGACGACTGGCTGGAGGAGCGCGACCCCCAGCTGGACAAGGCGATAGAGATGCTGATGAGGTAGGCGCTGGTAGACTTGAAAAATCTGCAAAGGCGAGGTAGAAAATATCCCTGCGCATATCCTGTGTGAAATAGCGCCGGAAGTGTTTGCGCGACTGCAATCATACCGCCCGCCGAGCGTTTTCCGACGACAACACGATGAAGAGGCAGGATGCAGGTGAGGCAGGAACTATCCCAAAAGCACGGAAGGGGGCTGGCTCCAGCTGGCGATGTGATAGTCATCACTGGTACGATGCTCATCGGCATCAGCGCGCTGGTGTTTCTGTGTGTGCTCTGCGCGTTTCTGGTGCTGCCATCAGAGGCTATCGCGAGCTTCTTGCCCGATGATGCTTTTTACTACTTCAAAATCGCCCGCAACGTTGCGAACGGATATGGTTTCTCGTTTGATACCATCAATCCGACGAACGGCTACCAGCCGCTGTGGATGTATCTGCTGTTAGTACCCGCTTACATTACCCGGCAGATGCATGTGGAGGTCTTTCCTCGCGTTGCCCTCGTGTACCAGGCGATGCTGTTACTGGTGGCTGTTGCGCTGCTGCACAAAGCGTTGATTCGAAGTTGCAACCTCCCTGCCGTGTTGATGGGAGACGCCTTTGCCCTTGTATTGGGCTTGCGGGTGTTCGTGAATGGTATGGAGAGCACAACGGTTTTTCTCGTCTTCGCGGGCATCGTCTGGTATCTATCTCGCCAAGCCGGTGATTCACAGGACGCGGCGTACTTTGCCCTTGTCGGGCTGTTGTCCGGGGTGCTCTTTCTGGCGCGATTAGATAACATCTTTATCGTTCTGGCGTGGACGGTCGGTCACGCTTTGCTGAGAAATCAGGCGCGTATGCGCTGGAGCCATCTGCTACTGATGGCTGGGGCGGTGGGATTGGTAGCCGTGCCTTATCTGCTATACAACTACGTGGCGTTCGGTGACCTGGTGCCGATTAGCGGTAAGTTGAAAAGTTCGTTTCCGCGTGTGGAGCACCCCGACTTGTCCCGTATACCTTTGCACTCCTATTTTGTGCTGGTTATCTGCCTGTTCGCGGTGCTCTGGCTGTGGCGCAAGATGGAGCAGCCACGAATGCTTCTCCTTTTCCTGTCGGCATGGAGTGCGGGAATCTGGCTACATGCTCTGCATACCGTCCTGTTTATGAAATGGGCGGTGTTCAAGTGGCACTTTGCCTCCTACTGGATACCCCTGACGGTGATCGTGCCTCTGCTACTGACACGTTGGCAGCAGTCTCGCTACGCCACCCCTGCGTACCTAGCAGGAGTGGTGGTATGGGGATCGCTCGTGCTATCGTTAGGGCAGTTTTTCTGGCAAGCGTGGCGTGGAAAAGAGTTGCCGGACTGGCATCGGGTGGGTTATCGTGCTGCTGTATGGGCACGACAGAATACGCCTCCGCAGGCGGTATTTGCGATGAAAGATTGCGGGGTTTTCGGCTATTACTCCGACCGCCGTGTGGTGAACCTGGACGGGGTGGTAAACAACACCGAGCTGCAGACGTATCTCCATCGGCAGCAGCTGGGTCGGTATCTCGCCCGAAAGGGTGTGAGGTTTCTGGTGCAGCATGCCGTGCATGAACGCTCCACAGCAGTGGAGAACGCTCCTGCGGTTGCCAGCGGCGTATACGAGCAGACCACCATCCGTTACGTTAGCCAGTTGTACGGCACGGTAAGCGACGCCATTCCCCTTCGACGGAAACAGGAGCGGTTCCGCCAGCGGGCGCGAGAAGGAGTATATCTTATCTGGGACCTGGCGAGTACGCCCTAGATAACCTCAGGCAAACTCTGCTCGAGCGCGGAGAGCATTTGCCCGGCGAACTCGCGAACCACGTTCAGGTCCTTCTCCTCATTGTCCGAGGAGGGAATAATGAAGCGCATGAAGAAAGTCTGTTGACGTTGCATTCCCAGCAGGCGCGCTATATAGGTGGAGATTCGCGCAACGGCGGCCGAGCCGGTTGACCCAAGAGGCGAGCGATACCAGTACACAACCGTTGCTTTCCGCCCGTTATTGTCTACCAGCATTAGGCGTGCATGGTACGATTTGCCCACGCTGGGTATCCGAAACTCTACCTGACGGTCGTTCTGAATTTTCCATCCCTGGTCGGGGAAACACAGGTGGGGATTGTGGAAAGCGTCTGAGTGCGTACCGGCGAGCAAGACAAAATCGATTTGCCGTCCTTCGGGGTTGATGTATATTCGCGAGATGATAGCATCAGGGCGGAGAGCCTGGTAAACCAACGCTCCCATTTCGTAGCGTCGTCCCTGCCATTCGCCCACCTGCACAGGGATACGTTCATCGGTGATTTCCACGGTGACCTTGCCCTGCCCCGGGCGGGTAACCAGTACGACGATCGCTGTTGCCACGCTAAGCGCGAAGAGTACCCACAGGTTGCGCAGCGAGTATTTCGGGTAGCCGTTAGAAACAGAAGTTAACGACGCCATCCCAGTAACCTCCCTACTTGAAACAATGCGGCGAAGGCAACCACCAGCACGAGGTAGCCGCTCCAATCGTGAAAGTTGTAGCCCGCTTCCTCACCGAACTTCGTGCCAACGATGCCGATAAGGGCAATTCGCAAACCGTTGATGAAAATCGCTAGAGGCAGTGCGGTTATCACCAGCACCACCTGCCGCCAGATGCTGGTGCCGATGTAGTAGGCAAAGAAGGCGGCAAAAGTTGCCATCGAAATAAGCATTTTGAACCCGCTACAGGGCACTCCTACATCCAGATCGAACCCACCCGGGATATAGATGAAGTTGCCTACCCGACGGGTTTCGTAGCCGATGGTTTTGAGAATAGCGTCAGCAACGCTGGTGGACCACGCCTGTGCGGGTTGGGAAATCTCATCGAAGAGAACCCCGGGCAGGGGCATCATGAACAGAAGAAACAGCAGAGGAAACCAGAGAATGCGCACATAATTCCACCCGAGAAGCGCAGCCGTCATGCCGTACAGCAGCATCAGGAAAGAGACGGAGGATAACGTAGTGGACGGCGCGAGATGCCCCAGTATGCGCAGGAGCAACGCAGGCACAATGAGCCAGAAACCGTGACCGCTAGGAGCAGGTGACTCTCTGCGCAGCTCCTCGCGACGCATCCATACCATATACGCTGCCAGAAAAGGTACAAGCACACCGTGCGAGTAGTAACCCGTCCACTCGAACCATTTGCCCTTCCAGTCAACGAACATCGAGTAGTAAGCCACAAAGACCGTTATTGCCAGCCCGATGCCCAGCCAGAAGGCACGCTGGGGTAACCACTGCTTAATCGCCCAGCGATAAGGTTTGCGGATTGCTTCGTTCATTGTGTCCGTACCGCTCCTTTCCGATGACCGAAAGTCCAGCGTCTATTGGCAAAGAAGTTCCAGAACACCACGATGCCCGTTGCCAGTATCTTGGCGCCGTTAAACACCAGTTTCGGGTGCGGGTCGTGCTTATCGAATAATAATACGAAACTTACGATACTGTAGTTCAGCAACGCTCCAACGATGTTTACCACCACAAAGCGGATAAACTCCTCATGCACCGCACGCCGCTCACGGTCGCGGAACGTCCAGCGACTGTTCCAGAAATAGCCGTTGACCACCGCCACGCAAAACCCCATCACACTCGCCAGCGCCGCCGGACGCACATGGAGCAGATAGTAGGCGATGTTCGCCACCGAAAAGTCGATCACTGTGCTGCTTGCACCGACAATGCAGAACTTAATGAACTGCCGTACGCCTTTCCGCTGTAGCTGCGTCGTTACCCAATTGCTAACAGAAGCACCGTTCATTCACTGCTCCTATTGTACGATTGCCCAGACCGCCACAACTATCCACAATAGTATTGTGGCTTGGATGCCTCGGTCCTCCAGTAGTACCTGCTCGGGAGCGCCGCCCAGGTCTTTGCGATGCACCAGATACAGATACCTGAAGATACCGTACATCACCAGGGGAATAGTATACTTCAAGTTCTCGTGTTGTGTTGCAGTTGCGCTCTGGATGGTGTAGAGCGCGTACGTAATGATCGTGGCGGAGCTGACTATGGCAATGAACTGGTCCAGCAAACCGACACTGTATTCCCCCAGCGTCACCCGGTGATTGGGTGCCTCCTCGCCAAGCGTAACGAGCTCGTGCCTGCGTTTGCAGAACCCCAAAAAGAGCGACAGCAATGTGGTGCACGCCAGCAGCCAGCCCGAGATGCTGACGTCGATAGCCACTGCCCCTGCCAGCGCGCGCAGCACAAACCCTGCGGCAATCAAGAACACGTCCAGAATGACAATGTGCTTTGCGCCCAGCGAATACGCCAGCGAAAGCAATATGTAAAGCACCGCCAGCCAGCCAAAGGCAGAGCGTATCCAGAACGCCAGCACCAGACCGACCAGCATCGCACCGACCATAAACCAGCTGGCGACCATTACCGGCAACTTGCCGGAGGCGATCGGACGCAATCGCTTCTGGGGGTGCAGACGGTCCTCTTCCACGTCCTGCAGGTCGTTGTAAATGTACACGGCACCCGAAATCAAGCAGAAGCTGAGGAACGCCAGCACATTGAGCCACACCCTGGTGGCATCTCCCAGCTTCTCGGCGAAGAGCAGTCCTGCAAACAGCAGCAGATTCTTACTCCACTGGCGTGGTCGCATCGCGACCACGCCCCATCTTATCCATTCTATCGGGCTTGCCTGCTGCAAGGAGAACCCGTTTTGCCTCGACCACTTCATGCGTTCATTCCATCCACTGCTGCTTTTTTAACAGGCGCCTTTGCCGGTAATCACCGCAGGAACGGTAAACAGCAAAATCTTCAAGTCCGTCCAGAAGCTCATGGTATCGATATAGATATGGTCCAGTTCTACCCACTCGCGGAACCCGATGTTGCTGCGCCCGCTAATTTGCCACAAGCAGGTCAAGCCGGGGGGCACACTGAGTCGACGCATCTCCCACTCGCCGTAGCTTGCCACCTCCGATGGCAGAGGCGGGCGCGGACCCACCAGACTCATCTCGCCATGCAACACATGAATGAGCTGGGGCAGCTCATCCAGGCTATAACGCCGCAGGAACCTGCCGACGCGCGTTACCCGCGGGTCGTTGCGCATCTTAAAAACCGGACCTCCACGCACCTCGTTTTTGGGTATCAGGTCGCGCTTAATCTGTTCAGCGTTTTTCACCATCGAACGAAACTTGATGAACCAGAACGGCTTCCCACCTTTGCCAATCCGTACCTGCCGGAAAAGCACCGGTCCCGGCGAGTCCAGCTTAATCGCTATCGCGATGAGCAGCATCAACGGCGCCAGCAACACCAGCCCAACGCTCGCTACCACTATGTCCAGGATGCGCTTGGCGATGCGGTAGCCTCTGGGCAGCTCAAGTACGGGCACGGTTATCCGCAGGTCCGGCATCTCTGCCTCCCCCACCGCAGGAGGAGCAACACCGGGCAATGGTGTTTGTGCGTGTGCCATCGCCTCTCAAACTCCCTTCCTCTAAAAAATACCATAGATTAGCGGCCAGGGTCCGAACACCTCCATCTTTCTGTCTGTCGCGAGCCGAGACGAACCGAGTTCACCCATCCTATCCTCGGGGCAGCGCACGCGCCGACGGCTGACGCAACGCCAGCTCGCGATACGCTCTCCTGTAGTAGTAAACGCCCCGGCTATCCTCCGGACGCACCTTGTTCAATACCGCGCCAATCAGGTTTGCTCCCACCTGTTCTAGACGAGTGTGGAACTCAGCTTCTGCCCCCCGCGACGGTTGCCCGGCTGCGTGCACAATCACCACGTTCTTCACGTGGGCTGCAATGAGCACGCTGTCCGCGAAAATGGCTCCTGCAGGCGAGTCGAATATCACAAAGTCCGCTAGTCGGGTAGTGCGTTCGACAAATTGCTCCATCATCGGTGAGCGCAGGAGACGGACAGGGTTGCTCGCCGACGATCCCGCCGGTATGAGCACCAGTCCTTCAATCATCGTGGGCACAGCAACGTCTTCGATAGATTTCTCACCGGCGAGCACATCCGCCAGTCCCAGCGAGTTATCCACGCCGAAGCGGGTGTGCAGGGTGGGCTGGCGCATGTCACCATCTACTAACAGCACTCGTGCCCCGTCACGGGCAAGCGTAATGGCAAGGTTCGCTGCGGTCGTGCTGCGCCCGACGTTCGGCTCCGCGCTAGCGATAACGACAGCAGAGCCCTGCATCTGCCGACTGGCGTACCACAGGTTGGTGGAGAGTATCTGGTACGATGCGCCGATTGGCGTAAAACCGTCCTGCTTGTCCAGCGCATTGGGCTTCATCAGCGGTATCACGGCGAAGACCGGCAGCTTGAGCAGTCGCTCGGCTTCCTCTGGTGTACGCACAGAGGTATCCAGTTGCCCCAGCAGCAATACCACACTGCTCGCCAGAAGGAGCGACAACAGCAACGCCAGCGCGACCTTCAGCCCCGTCTGCTTGGGAACCAGAAACACCTGTGGCGGATCCAGCAGCACCAGTGTGGCGGTTTGAGCGCCTCGTTCCTTCGCGCGCGCTTCGTCCAGTTTCTGCAGGTAGAGGTTGTACGTCTGTTCGGCGGTACGCGCCGCCAACTCGAGCCGGGCAACACCTGCCTCTTTGCGCGGCATGTCGGACAGCTCAGCAAGCGCCCGGCGCAGGGGTTCTGCATACGCCTGTGCGCGTTTGGCAGCAGCCTCTTCAGCCACTCGCGCTGTGATGTACGCTTGCAGCGTCGCATCGCGGATGGGGTTGCGCGCACGCGTTTGCGAGTTCAAAATCTGCTCGCTCTCCAGTCGCATGCGTGCCTCAATCTCCGCAATCTGCGCCTTGAGCGCGACCACGTCCGGGTGACGTTCGGCTTTGGTTTGCAGTTCCTTCTGCAGCTGCGCCTGTGTGCGAGCCAGATCGACACGCAGTTGCTCCAGCACCGGGTTGGTTGCCATCACGCGCTGGAACTCTTCATACTCGTTTTTAGCGTACTGACTTTTGAGCTCCTGTTCTGCTGCGATGCGCCGTGCCCGTGCCTCTTCCATCTCCACCGTCGCCTGGTCCAGGTTGGCACGATATTGCGCCGCGCGCTGCACCAGTACCTGCGTCTGGAAAGTTAAATCGCCGCTGATGCGGTTCGCCAGCTTGTAGTCGGCAAGAGCTTTGCGCTTGGCGTCCAGCTCTGCCTTCGCCGCAGGCAACAGCTCGTTCTCGATGCGTTCGCGCTCCGACCGAACGGTTCCCTGTGTCAGCTCGTTGTAGCGTTCGGTGGCTTTCGCTACGAGCACACTGAGCGCGGTTAGCGCGTTCTGGGGGTCGGGGTCACGCAGGCGCACGCGCAGGAACTCGGTATTGGGTATCGGCTCCACACGCACGTTCCCACCGAAGGCTACAACGCGCTCGGCGGGAGTATTGCCCTCCAGCATACCCGGGCGCAATACCTGCAGGTCCTCAACGGTTTTGCTAATCACGGTGTTGCTGGATACGAGTTGCGCTAAGTTCTGTAGGCGCAGCACTGGGTCGTTAATCAGAGCGCGAACAGGGTAAATCTCGGTTGCCATTTCACCGACGGGACGCTGTTCGCGCAGCACGGCGACCGCCTCATACTGCTGTGGGGCGGTGCGCGACCACACCAGCACCGCGCTGGCGCACAACACCACCACCAGCGCGATGAGGCGCCATCGCCGCTTCAAAATCATATAGTGACGCCAGAACTCCACGTATGAATCGCCTCCTTTTAGTATCGATAAAATGCCCTGTTCAAAATCATGTTGCGGGTTAGCGCAACGGTCGCGACGATGCTGTATATCTGGTTCCAGTCGGGCTTTTTCACCTCCGGCACGTACACCGTGTCGCCCGGCTGGAGCGGAATATCCTGAGAGAGGTCTCCCTTATCGATCAGTTTAAGCAGGTTCACCACGATGCGCTGCGGTTTGTCCGGCGCGTCAAGGTTAGGGCGGATGACGTACACCTTGCTCAGGGTACCCTTATCCAGCTGACCGCCGGCGCGGTTGATGGCTTCCAGCACGGTGGTGCTGTTTTTCCACGGGTAGAGCCCCGGACGCTGCACCTTGCCCAGAACGTATATCCGGTTCACCACGTCCTCGGGGATATATATCACATCGTCGGGTTGCAGGCGGTAGTTCTGGCTCAGGTCGCCCTTGAAGAACATCTTCTCAAGGTCTAATGGGATGACCTCTTCGGTGCCATCCGCTCGTTTGCGACGGAGCAGGGCATCCTTCAGCAACGCGCGGTCGGGGTCGAAGCTGCCCGCCATCGAAATAGCGTGCATGACGGTCTCCCCCTCCTTGAATTCGTAAGAGCCGGGGCGCTGAACCATACCCAGCACCGCTACGCGCGGGCGGTTAATCACGCGAATGCTAACGCTGACATGCGGGTCGCGCAGGAATTGTGCTTCAATCAGCGCAAGGCGAATCTTTTCCGCTACCTCGCCAGCGGTCAGCCCACGCACGGTGATGGTTCCCACCACCGGCAGGTTAATGGTTCCGTCCTGCGCCACCACCATCTCGCGGGTCAGATTCGGGTCTTCCACCACAGTGATCTGCAAAACGTCGTCACGCTGTATGCGATAGGTATCGTCCGCTATCGCCAACGCGCTAACGGTTAGCAGCAGGAGTGCTATCCACACAGCTCTCATACGCTTGGTTACCTCCTTCTATCGGGGGAACGGTATCCCGTATTTCTCCCCATTCATTAGTAGATGCAAGATTCGTACCAAAACCGCCCTACGGGCTGGTAACAGGCACTAAAATTCCACTGCTTGCCAGGGCAAACGGCTCGGTAAGATACTGGTCAAAGGCACTGGTTGCCTCCACTTTGACCAATACCCTTGAATACGCTTGGGGCACTACCACTTGTTGCACGTTGTCGATGGTGGAGGCAGATGTGCCAATCACGTTGCCGGTGCTCTCGTCTATCAGGGTAAGTTTCAGGTTCGCCAGCGCACGCAGATAGGTATACCCCGAAGAGGGTGAGAAGCCGGCGTGTCGGTGCCAGACCAGGGTCACCTTGCCGCCCGCAGGCAGCCGGGTGCGGAAATAGGCAACACTGCCCGACATCCCTGCAGGCTTCACCGAACCGGTTGCGTACTGGCGGTTTACAATATGCTGCATGGCAGACCGCAGGTCTGCATACCCCCAGCCCCATTCCTTGTCCCAGCCGACAGCGCCACGGTCTTCCGCACTGTTAATCAGCACCGCCTTCAGCAGCAGCGGGTCATGGATGCCTGCATCATGCAACAGAGCCAGGGCGCCTGCCACGTGTGGCGCAGCAAGGCTGGTGCCGCTGACAGTGGTGAAACTGCTACCGGAACCGGACGTTGTGGTGATACCTGCGCCCGGTACCGTTACGTCGGGTTTTTTACGTCCGGCGATGGTTGGTCCGCGGCTGCTGAAACTGGCTATCACGTCGTCACTGCGGGTGCGCGTGTTCCTGTCGTCCGATGCGGCAACTGCGATGCCGTTGTACGCAGGTGCGGGAGTGAATAGCTTCTTGTCCGGTCCACCTCCGTTGCCTGCGGCTATCGAGAGCGGTATCTGATACGTGTAGATGAAAGCATCGAACGCCTGCGTCAGGATGTCGTCGTCCAGATTGGTGGGACCGCCGAAGCTGAAATTGATACCTGCAATGCCCACCCCTTGTGGCAGGGGGGCTTCGCGAGCTGCCCAGTCCAGGGCGATTAGCGCATCTGCCGCGTTCATGGAACCGCCGCCTGTCTTGGTTCGGTAGCCTGCCTTCAGGATCATCCCATAACCGGCGAAGGGCGCTACCCCTTTGCGCGTCGCACTGTTGGCTAACGCTGCACCCGACACCCAAGTGCCGTGTCCTTGCAGGTCGCCCGCGGTCATATAGTCATCGTTGTAGACAGGGTTGCCGCTGGAGTCGGTGTCCAACCTGCCGTAGTCGTGAAATGCCTGAATGCCGCTGCCCAGCCCGGGCACCGTACGGTTGGGGATAATCCATCTGCGGGTATTGAGGGCGGTGTGCATATAGTTTACGCCTGTATCCATAATCGCTACTGCCCACGTGGGCGCAGTGTAGCCCTCGTCCCACACCGCAGGGGCGAACAGCGTGGGCGTAGAAACGTCCAGCTGCGGCTGCAGGACGGGGGGGTACCATACCGCGGCTACGCCCGGTATCCTCAGCAGGTCGCGCACACGCTGCGCAGGCACACTAACCGCGAAGCTGTTCAGGTAGAGAAGATGCGTTAACACCCTCCCTCCAAGCCGGGACACCTGTGAGGTCAGCTTTGCCCTGGAGAGCATCAGCGGGCGGGCAGAGTCCACGTAAACCATCAAGCGATAGGTGTTCAACGCCTCTGCGCTTTGTATTTGCGCTGCGATGTGTGCTCCGGCAAGCACATCCGGCGTGACCGCAGGGTTACCGGCGAACGCCCGGAGGGTCAGGTCTATCTCTTCCAGCCTCTGACGCAACGCAGGCTGCCAGCGTTCCGCCGCTTCCGCCATCGGCTGCTCTTTCAGAATGACCCAGACGATATGGTGTGGCTTCGGCTCAGGCGCGGGTGTTCTTACCGGCTTCTGAGCAAGCGCACCCGTAGCCAGCAGCCAAATCGCCAGAGAGAATATTGCAATGTCGCGACGCATTTCGCCTCTCTCCTTTTCCCCCAAACACATCGGGTAGTCTATTTTCGCACATTTGCGCAATTTTGGCAAGATGCTCATGCCGGTAAAGTTAGCGGTTTTCACCCGTTCGAAAAGCACAGGACAACCTGCGTGGTGCAGATTGCCCTGTACATTCGGGGGCTGTTGCTATACAGCAGCGCTCTGTCGCATGTTGACCAGAGCCAGCGCCTCGCGAGCGATGTCGTCTGCCGTTAAGCGGTATTTCCGCATCAGCGCGTCCGGTGCACCGGACTCGGCGTAGTCGTACAACCCGATGAAGCGCATCGGCACTGGATAACGCTTTGCCGCCGCCATCGCCACCTGTGACGCGAGACCGGTGTAGAGCAGGTGCTCTTCTGCCACCACGATGGCTCCCGTCTCGCGGGCTGCCTTTTCAATCGCTTCTTCGTCCAGCGGGCGCACGGTATGCATGTCCAGCACTCGAGCCGAGACCCCTTGCTGTTCCAGCAGGTCGGCGGCATCCAGCGCGGCTGCCACCATCAACCCGTTGGCAACGAGCGTGACATCATGCCCATTGCGCAGGGTAATGGCTCTGCCGATTTGAAAATCAGGGCATCCGTTTTCGTACACCACAGGTGCTTTGGGACGCCCAACACGAATGTAAACCGGTCCAACGTGCGCTGCAGCCGCCCGTACCGCCGCCCGGGTTTCCGCACCGTCGGCGGGGACCATCACCACAAAGCCGGGCAGGGACAGCGCCAGCCCGATGTCTTCATGCCCCATCTGCGACACGCCGTCCTCGCCGATGGAGATACCCCCATGTGAACCGACTATCTTCACGTTGTTTCCGCTGTACGCCACCGCCAGACGCATCTGGTCAAACGCTTTGCACATCACAAAACAGGCAAAGCTGGACGCAAAGGCGATTTTGCCCGATGCTGCCAGCCCCGCCGCGATGCCCACCATGTTCGCCTCAGCGATGCCCACGTTGAAGAAGCGGTCGGGGAATTCCTGTGCAAAGTACTTGGTCATCGTGGACTTGGAGAGGTCGCCGTCCAGCACCACGATGTTTGGGTTCTCTCGCCCCAGTTCTGCCAGCGCTTTACCGTACGCTTCACGGGTGGCTTCACCCAGTGGTCTTGCCATTGCCACTTCCTCCTATCTCCTCCTGCTCATCAGTCGGCGAGTTCCGCCAGCGCTTGTTCCAGTTCAGCCTGCGTCGGCGCCTTGCCGTGAAACTCGTTGTTGTTTTCCATGAACGAGACGCCCTTGCCCTTGACGGTGTGCGCCACGATGATAGAGGGCTGTTGGCGCGGCTCCCTGGCCCAGCGCAGGGCATCCAGAATCTGGCGCATATCGTGTCCGTCGATCTCACGTACCGTCCAGCCGAAAGCCTCCCATTTGGCGACGACCGGCTCAATGCTCATAATCTCGCCGATGGCGCCGTCCAGCTGATACCGGTTATAGTCCAGAATAGCGGTCAGGTTGCCCACGCGAAAGTGCGAGGCTGCCATCGCCGCCTCCCAAACCTGCCCTTCTTCCGATTCACCGTCGCCAATCATGACGTACACGTGATACCTTCTGTTGTCTAGCCGCGCTGCCAACGCCATGCCCAGACCGATGCTCAACCCCTGTCCCAAACTGCCGGTAGAGGCTTCCAGCGCAGGGATGTCTTTGACGGAGGGGTGCCCCTGCATGGGGGTATCGATTTTGCGCAGTTGCCACAACCATTCTTCGGGAATGAACCCCGCCTCGGCAAGCACCGCGTAGAGCGCGGGAACCGCGTGTCCCTTGCTGAGGATAAAACGGTCGCGGTCTTCCCAGCGCGGATTGCGAGGGTTATACCGCATCACGTTGCCGAAGAAGAGCGCGGTGAGGATGTCTATGGCGGAAAGGGAACCGCCGGGGTGCCCGCTCCCTGCGATTGCCAGCATCTTCACAATGTGCCGACGCAGCTTGCGAGCGGTTCGTTCCAGCTGTTCGAGAGAAACGTCCGTTGTAACCAACGCACCGACCTCCTGCACAAAGGTTCGAAGGTTATTCTATCCCGACAGGGGCGGTGTTGTCAAACGTGCAGTTGACAACGCACCGCTTTTGCCCGTATAATGCACAAGGGAAAAGCTTTCTCACCATCATTTTTTCAGTCATGAGGAGTGCATTGACAGCGACACAGCCACCTTTTCGTTGCGCGCTGTTCGATATAGACGGTACTCTGGTCGACACCGTGGAGTTAATCGTCCGCGCTTTAGACCATACTTTCCGCAAACATCTGGGAGTACAGATTTCGAGAGACGAGTTGCGTCGAACGATCGGGCTTCCGTTGCACAAGCAAGTGCGCCTGTTCGACCACCTGGTGGACTTTGCGCCGGACCACCGCGCGATGGAAGAGGACGAAATCGCCTATTATGAGGCGCACAAGCATCTGGAAGAGGTGATTCCTGAGGCAGTGGATGCGCTCAAGGAGGCGAAACGCGCGGGGTTGCGAACGGCTCTGGTGACCTCGAAGAACAGGATAGAGCTGGACACGTTCCTGCCACGTTTGAACGTGAACGGCTGGGTAGATGTAGTAGTCAGCGCATCCGACGTAGCTCGTCCGAAACCTGCGCCCGATCCGGTGCTGGTAGCTCTGCAGAGGCTGGGCGCGCTACCACAGGAAGCAGTTTTCGTGGGCGATACGGTGTACGACATCCAGTGTGCCCGAGAGGCTGGAGTGAAGGTGATAGCGGTCGGTTGGGGCGCACACCCGATAGAGGTGTTGCGTGCAGAATCGCCCGACTGGCTGTTTGAGGAACCTGCTCAGCTCCGGGAGTTTTTCCGGTTGCTCGCACAGCGCGCCGAGCCGGAGGTGGCACGTGTCGGCATCCCCACGGCGAACGAAATGCCGTGAGAACCAAGGAGGCTATTCAGCAAGATGCCACCACGTCGACGTCGCTCCGCGCCGGAGAGCGCAGAGTTATCGGCTGAATCATCGCAAACGCCAGAAACAACCAGCCAGCCAGGCGACAGCACTGCTGTCTCTCCAGAAGAGGTTTTATCTGAGCCGGCGCCCGCCGAGCAACCTGCAACCGCCACACGCCGCCGCCGCAGCTCTACCCGCAGACGGGCAAAGCGGAAGGAGGCGGCGGCAGAAACGGCTGCCGAACCACCTGTGGAACCTTCAGATGAGGCGGCAGGGGCTGTTACAGAAGCTCCCATCGAAGAGACACCTGCCTCGACACCGCCCGACGAGGCTGTGGAGCAGGGAACCCTTCTCGAACCGGTGTTGCACGAGGTAGAGGTAGTCGAGCGGGAAGAAGTGGTGGAACCCGAAGTGCCTCAGCCTGCGCCGGGCGAGGTTGTCACGCCTCCCACCCGTCGTCGGCGGCGCGCTCGCCGCGCAGCAACGGTGGAAACCGCTGCCGAAGAGGAGGTCGCGGAACAACGCAGGCGCAAACGCGAGGGGGTTCGCCTCGGAATCCGGCAGGGTCACCCGGAGATAATTATCGATGCCGAGCCGGTCGTGCCCCTTTTCTTCTTTGGCAACATCGACTCGGCTGCGGCGGAGCGCAGGGTATGCGAGCAAATTCGGCAGGCGGCATCCGCGGGCGTGCATCTGCATGCCCTGTTGCTGGAGCTGCCCGTGTCCGTTGCGATGGTCTCCTCCAGCGTTAACGAGGCATTGCGCCTCTTGCATCTGGTGCGCCAGCATGACCCGCAGGGCTACGTGATGTTTCGGGTGGTATTCAGTCCGCCGCCCGACTGGCAGAAGATGTACCCCGAAGCGATGACCACCTACGCCGATGGCTCCACCGGTGATCCCTCGTTCGCTTCCGACCGCTACTGGCAGGAGGCAGAAGCCGCTTTGACCCTGCTGGTGCGCCAGCTGGAGGCAGCAGAGGAATCGCGCACCATCCTGGGGTACCATCTGGACTGCCGTGAGTGGTTCACCGAGTACCAGCGTGGCTACGACTACAGCCCGGCAGCACAAGAGGCGTTCCGGCAATGGCTGCGCGGGCGGTACAAAAACGACGTGGTCGCGCTTCGTGCGGCGTGGCATGATGGCTCTGTGACGTTCGCCAGCGCCAGCGTGCCCACCTACAAAGGCGATTCCATCCCTGCTACGGTGCTATACGAACACCGTAAGGGGCAGAGATATGTAGATTATCTACGCTTTGCCTCCGAGACCATCGCCCGGCGGATCGTCGCCCTCTCGCGTAGCGTGAAGAAGAACTGCGAAAACCGTCGCCTGGTGGCGGTGTCGTACGGCTATATCATGGACTTTCCGGTGCCCCATAGCGGACACCTCGCACTATCGGAGGTGTTATCGGCACAAAGCATTGACCTGATATGCGCACCGGTGTCGTATCGCGACCGGCGCCCTGCACAGCCGGGGAGCGTGCCTGTGCCGGTAGCTTCGGTGCGCCTGCACGGCAAACTGTTTGTACTGGAGGACGACACCAAACCCCACAACGCGCACACTGATACTCCTGACGATTATAACCCCCGCTGCCCAGACGCCGAGTCGACACACCACGTGCGTCTGCGCAACGCAACGACCGCTCTCGTACACCATGCTGGCATCTCCTGGATGGACCTGTGGGGCGAAGGATGGGTCAGCAGTAGGGAAATCTGGCAACAGGCGCAGAAACTATCCGCCCTCTACCTAGCGCACATTCGCCAACGATTACCTGAGGCTCCCGAAGTGGCGGTGATTGTGGATGAGCGAAGCCTCACACGCATCCAGTCACCCAAGGCACTGCTGGAACCGTTGCTGATACAACAGCAAGAGGTGCTTGCACGAGCGGGTATGCATTACGGCATCTACCTGCAGAGTGACCTGGTGCGCAAAGCATTTCCCGACGCGAAGATGTACCTCTTCCTCAACCCAATACAGGTGGACTCTGAGGTGCGTGAGGCGATTCGCGAACGACTCCAGCGCGATGGAAAGACGCTGGTTTGGCTGTACGCGGCGGCGCTGTACGACGAAAACGGCTACACCCCTGACGGACCGCGCGATGTGGCGGGAATAGCCATCAAGACACAACCATGGAACAGCGAAATGGGCTCTATCATTAGCAACGACCGACACCCCATTTCGGAGCGGTTGCGCAATAAGCAGGTGGGCGTGCGTGAGCGGGTAAATCCCTCGTTCTACGTGCTGGACGAAAAAGCGGTTGTACTGGGTGAGTACATCCAGACCGGCTTGCCGTCTATAGCGGTCAGAGATATGGGCACGTGGCGTTCGGTGTTCATCGGGGAACGCCAGCTGAACATCGACCTGCTTCGTGGCTTATGTCGGTATGCCGGGGTGCATGTGTGGTCGCAAAGTAGCGACGTGGTACGGGTGGCGCCGCCTTTTCTAGCGATACACTCGGTGGGTGACGGTGTGGTGCACCTGCAGTTTCCCCAGAGACAGGTGGTTTACGACCTCACAGAGGAGCGATTACTTGCGGAGGACGCCGGCGGTCTGCGCCTGAACATGCGCATGGGGCAGAGTGGGTTGTACGCGGTGGGCACATATGAGCAGCTCACCGCGTTGGGTATTCCGCTGCCCGAGCGAAGCGCGGAGACGACACCGGAATCTGCCTCTGGGACAACAGGCAAGAGGCGGCGCAGGCGCGGCGGGAAGAAACACCGCAAACGCAAGGAGTAGAGCGGTGCAGGGGGACCTGCCCCCTGCACAAGATGTTTAAGGGTTCGGGTCCGGGTAACGCCCGTTCCACCAACGGTTATCCGCATCCAGCTCAGCAGTTCTCATCCATCTGGCGTGCCCGTCCACAAAAGCGATGTTTGCACCTCCGTTGTGACGAGGCGCAAGCGGTGCCCGCACGCCGGGTGTTCCTCCAGCGGAGTAGCGGTTGGGTCCGCCTCCTGCTCGGCACGGAGGTAATACCGGTGGATCGATGCTGTAGCCATGGTTACCCAAACATTGTATGTTGGTGTAGTCGGCGTCTGTTGGCTCATCATTATCGCACCATTTTGTGCCCGTGCCCTGGCTGTCGGCAACTGCGATGGTGGAAGCCGGTGTTTCTATCTGCGACTCGGTCACCGGCACGTTGTAGCAGTTAGCGCGCGAGTTCCCCAGATACTGGTAGTTGTAGCCGTAGCCCATATTACGCCCCGGTTTTAAGTGGGATGCGGAAGGGCAAACAAGCAGCGGCTGGCTGCGTGTATACGGCTCCAGCAGATTGAACCACCTCAGCTGGACACCTGCAGTGACATACGAGAAAGCGGGGAACGCTTCGTAATCCTGCGCGTAGAGCGCAATGGCAAGGCCAATCTGCCTCAGGTTGCTCAGGCAGGCGGTTTGCCTCGCCTTCTCGCGCGCCTGCGCGAAGACCGGAAAGAGTATCGCTGCCAGTATCGCGATGATCGCGATAACGACGAGCAGTTCAATAAGCGTAAACGCGAGCTTGTTTGCAACGCGCGTGGTTCGCATCACTGTCCTCCTTTTAGGATGATTTTTGATGTGATTATACATCACGAGAAAATAATTTTCAATATCCTAAAACAAAATTTTCACTATAATTAAAAATTGATAATGAATCTTATTCTTACTAGATAACCCAGTAGCACGTCAAACTTCGATCTCTGGATATGCATCACTTCGCCACACCTGTTTCTCCTCTCCCATACCCGCCATTTCAATCATGAGGAGACGACACGAACGCTTTTCACTCTATCTTGTCACGCTGAGCGTCAGCAAAACGGATCATCCCATCGGTGCATCGAGTTCGGTCGCGACATATCACCAGGTTGACTCCGCAAGCGGAATGGTGTATTCTACACGAGGGGGGGACAGGCAGGACGAGCACGCACGATGCTCGGTGGATACAAAGGCTTAGTCACTTTTCGAAGGCACTATCCCAGCTGAGCAGGTTTATCGAGAAAGGCGAACTGAACGAGTTTGAAAAGCAGGGGCTTATCAAAGCCTTCGAGTATACCGACGAGCTGGCATGGAATGTGCTGAAGGACTACCTAGAAGCGCAGGGCGAAACGAGCATCCATGGCAGCCGCGATGCCTTTCGCCTGGCGTTCCAGCGCGGCATTATCGAGGACGGCGATATCTGGATGGATATGGTGCGCAGCCGAACGCTCACAGCACACACCCACAACGAGGACACTGCTGAACAGGTCGTCCGCGACATCGTTGGACGGTATTATGGCATGTTCGTCAGCCTGTTTCGCACAATGGACACGCTGAGAGAAGAGCAGAAGTGAGCGCCCGTTTTGGCTTGCAAGAGTCGGTTATCCAACAAATTTGTGCGGTGCTCGCGAAGTATCCGCAGGTGCAAAAGGCGGTGCTGTATGGCTCGCGGGCGAAGGGGACATACAAAAACGGTTCCGATATCGACCTGACACTGGTCGGTGGTGAGGACCTGAGCCTGCACATACTTTACCGCATCGCCGACGAGCTAGACGACCTGTTGTTACCCTACACGTTCGACCTCTCCATTTTCAGCCACATCAGCGACCCCGATGTGGTAGAGCACATCCGGCGTGTCGGCGTAACCCTCTACGAAAGGGCAGAGGCTCACCCCTCTGCGTGAGCCTCTGCACAACGGGCTACAGGTCAACTATCCGTCTCTGGGAGCCGTCGGGGCGTGCGACCCGAAGGCGCCAGCGGGTTTCTTCTTTCTGCTTGTGCTTTTCTCCCCAGAGTGTTAGGAACGCCATCCGCTCCGAGTTGGGGGACCATGCCATACCCACCACGACCTCGTCACGCATCGCGCTGAGCACGTTGGTGGCTTTTCCCCCGGACAGAGGCAGCACGAAAACCCTGCTGTAGTAGATCAGCGGTTCCTTCTCTTTGAAGTCTGCGATCATCAGGGCTACCGACTTTCCGTCTGATGAGAACTCCGCCCTGGTAGAGGTTTTCGCACCGCGGGGCAAGGTTATACGTGCTAAGTCGCGCACCGACACCTGCAGGGGCAGCTTTTGTGCGGTGCGGGTGTCCAGGTCGTAGGCGAAGGCGGTCACGGTAGCGTTCGCGTCGTACCCTGTTTGCCGTGCCCAAAGCAGTTGCTTGCCGTCCGGTGATAGTCCCAGGCCTATCACATCGCCGGTCGTACTGATGCGGTACACTTTGCCTGCCTCCACCGTATACACATCTGTGCCTTCTTTTTCGCTCTGCCCCAAAAAGGCAACCCCGTATCGGTCAGGCAACCAGCGTAGCCGGGTGTCCGTCAGGGTCGCGGCGCAAGGCACCTCCAACAGCCGTTCACCTGAAGCCACATCTAGCCAGACGAGACAGCCCTTCTGCTTATCCCATGCTACCACCTGTCTTCCGTCATCACTGAAGGTGTAGGGCGCGCAGAGGTATCCTGGGAAAGCGCGTGCAGATTTGTTTCGCAAGTCGTAGAGAAGCACTCTCGAGCGCTCGCGGTTGCCCATCCAGTCTGGATGTTCGTACAAGATGTAGCGCCCGTCGGGGCTCCAGCGGGCAAAGGCGGCTTCCTCTGTGTTTGGCAAGAGCTGGCGTCCTGAACCGTCTGCGTCAATCAGCACGAGCCCCTTTTCGCCCCCGCTGACCAACAACTTCTTGCCGTCGGGAGAGAACTCCACGTTAACACCGCATCCCGACAGCATGGCTACCGCGAGGAGGACCACCACTACCCTCATCGTTCGAGCAAACACGGTCATCGCCTCCTTGTGTTGAGAAGACGAAGTTCGCTTTACTCTATGAACTCAACCTCCCCCACGGGAGGAGTTATCCCTGCCTCTGCGCCCCTCGCGAGGAACAGCCGGATTGCCCCCTTGCCCGCTTCACCCATATCCACCGTCCACTCATTCACATACATGCCCACGAAGCGGTCGGCGACTTCCTGTCCAATGCCGCGCCCGAAGTCCAGAGCATACCGCAGAGCGTCTTGCCGGTGTTCCAGCGAATATTCGATGCTCCGTCTCAGAATACGAGCGATGCGCCGTTGCAGTTCCGGTGGCAGGTCACGACGCACCGCGTTCACCCCTAGCGGCAGAGGCAAGCCGGTCTGCTCTTTCCACCACGCGCCGAGGTCTACCACGCTATGCACGCCCGCCTCGCGGTGCGTGAGCTGTCCTTCATGAATCAGTAGACCCGCTAGCACCCGTTTTTGTTGCACTGCGGGCAGGATTTGGTCGAAGTTCATCACGATGGTGCGTGCTTCGGGCAGATACAGCTTGAGGGCAAGGTAGGCACTGGTCAACAAACCGGGCACAGCGATAGTCACCTGGTGCAGGTCACCGGGGTTCATCGGCTCCGCACTGACAATCAGGGGACCGTAGCCGTCACCCATGCTTGCCCCGGAGGTGAGGATAGCGTATTTATCGCGCACGGTGGCGTAGGCGTGCACCGAGATGGCTGTGACCTCCATTCTGCCCTCGCGCGCCCACTCGTTCAGCGTCTGGATGTCGCGTAGCACGTGTTCAAAGCGAAGCCCTTCGGTGTCGATGAGCTCCTTCGCGAGGGCATAAAACATGAAAGCATCGTCCGCATCGGGACTGTGGGCAAGGTGGATGGTGGTCGGATTCATCCGCTCATCTCCTTCAGCACCTCATGCACCGGTGGTCTCTCGTCGCTCAGAAGCCACTGTACCCGCAGGCGAAGCCCCGGCAGTATGACACTCTCTATTTCGCCCTCGCCAAACTCCTGCTCTTCGTAGTGGTCCTCCTGTTTGCATACAACGCGCACCCGTCCGCGCGGACGGTCAATCAGCCATATCTCCTGCACGCCGACCGTTCGGTAGTCTGCCTCACGCTGGATAATGTCCGAACGACGCTCACCCGGAGAGATAATCTCCAGAACAAGGTCTGGCACGCCGTAGATAGCCTTCTGCTGCACAATGTGCATCCGTTCCGCACGCACAAACAGCAGGTCGGGCAGGCGTCCGCGAAAGTCGCTAATCCTCACCGCCGCGCGCGAACCCAGCACAATGCCCAGCTGACGCCGCTCCACAAACTGCCCGAAAAGCGTGAGCAGCCATGCAAACAGTCTCTCATGGTCGACTTCGGCAGACATCCTTTCCACCGCCACTCCGTCGATGAGTTCATAGTCGTCATCCTCTCCGAACATGTCCAGAAACTGCTCGAAGGTGATAGGCGCAGTGTCCGCCAGCGCCTCGGTGTATTCTTGCAGACGCTGCAATTTCTCAGGAGCCAGTAGCATCTAATCCACCTCCTGCCCTATTTTACCCCAACAGGCTGCTCACGCGCCGACGACGTGCGCCCGGAGGCACGGCAAACGCCACCGCATACTGGCAGCCGATTTCCGCCCCACGCACCCGCGCCAGCGCCTTGTAATACTCCACATAGGGAAAGCGTGACACGCCGCCCCGGAACAGCTCCAGCTTCTCCGCCGCCGCTTGCCACATCGCTATATCCTCGTCGGTTACCTCGAGGAAGATTTCAGGTTGGAACCCCTCGCGGTCTTCCCAGTTCTCGGCGAAGTAGAGGCGAGGAACCCAGTGTGCGGGCTCTTTGCGCACAAAGCCTTTAATTGCTGCATAGAAGATGGCGTTGGGAATGTTGAGAGCGCAGGCGGTATGGTCTTTGTGAATACTGCCCTGCCAATGTGTGAGGATGGCTTGCGGACGGCAGGCGCGAATCAGGTCGCAAATCTGGAACTGCACTTCGTCATTCACAGGTAGCTCGCCGTCGCGATAGTCCAGAAAGTACACCTGCGCTCCGTATACCGCTGCCGCCTCATGCGCCTCGGCAATTTTCTGTTTCGCGTAGTCTTCAGGGGGCAGGGTAGGGTGTCCTTTCTCACCGGGGGTGAGGTGCAGTATCGCCACCTTTTTGCCCTGGCGCACATGCGCCGCTAAAGCCATCCCGCAAGCAATCTCCACGTCGCCGATGTGCGCCCCGATTGCCAGAACGTCTACACTCTCAGCCATCTCACAGCTCCTTGCGCAAGAGCGCGAACCGTCGTGTTTCCGTAAATCCCGCCGCGTTGTATAAACGCTCGGCGGTGCGGTCGTCCGACCACAGGAAGAAGGCGGTATGCAGTCCCTGCAGGCGCATGGCTTGTAAGGTCCTATACATAAGCACCTGCCCGATGCCTCGCCCCCTCTGCGATTGCGCGACGCCGATGGGTCCAAAACGCTCGCCCTCGAAGTGACTGTAGCCGACCACCTCGCCCTTCTCGTGGGCAACCCACAGGCGGGTGGGGGTATCACCCTGCTCGATGCGAGCAATCGCCTCGCGGGCAAACCGTTGCCAGTCGCCGGGAAACTCCGCGCGCAGAAAACGGAAGAGGGCGGGTATCAGCTGGGGGCAGTAGGGTTCAACAGTGACCCCCTCCTGCAGCAGGGTCTGCTCCCGCTGTTGTACCCACTCTGGCACACGCAGGTTTAGCAGGTTACAATCCATCGAGATAGGGCGGTATACCTCCCGATAGCCGTGCTTGAGGAAGAATCGGAGCCCGCCCGCATAAGCGTTCACGTCCACGCCGGGCGTGAAGTAGTTGGGCGCGTAGGGCGAAACGAGCACCAGTTTCCTCTCGCGTGAGCGTAGGTAATCTTCCATGTGCTGTAGCAGCGCTGTGCCGATGCCCTGTCGTTGATGCTGGGGATGCACCGCCAGCAGGGTGATATACCCCCTATCCCAATCGGGCGGGGCATCTTCCAGCGGCAGGCGGCGAGCAACGCTTAGCCCAAAGCCCACAATCCGTCCGTTCACTATCGCCACAGGTGCGCCATCGGGGTCAAAGTTGGGGTCGATCAGCACCTTGCGCACGAACAGACTGCGCGAGATAGGGTCGGCGTGCAACGTTTGCTGGAGCAACAATACTACCTGGTCCAGCAGGTCACCAGAGAACGGAGTAATCTGTACCTTGTTCATGGCTCTATTGTATCGGCGAGAGGGCAGGGGAGTCAACACAAGGCAGATGCGGGCACCGTGGCTTGAACAGGACGAACCAATCTGCGCGGTGCTCAATCCAGTTCAGCGTGCGAACCTGCTGCGCAGAGGCTTGCTGACCCCGGACACGCTATCCGTTTCCCAGCAGCGCGCCTTCTGGCGGTCTGCGTGGCTGGGGATGCTGAGCAGTCATTATCACGGCTTCGAGTCGCCTGAGGAACCAAATGACCTGCCCATACCGCGCCTTGAATTGTCGACCAACGCGGGAGAGCAGTATGCGATTAACCGATAATGACCTGAACAGGGTCAGGGAGTTTGCACGGCAGCAGTTCACTCAGGGCACCCTAGACGCGGATTACCAGAATTCAAGGCTACCGCGCAGAAACCTGTACGATGCGTTATTCTCTATACCCAGGCGTGCGGCATTCTACGCAGATTGTGCTGAGGAGAGAAATCCCGTTGCCGCAGGAGCAAAGCAGATAGGAGCAATAACTGCCCTCTCCCGAGGGGAGAGGGGCAAAGGTGAGGTTCCCTTCGCCGTTTTCTCTTGCGAACTGGCATTACTGCCCTTTCGCGCCGGCGGGCGGTATCCACTCCGGCACTTCGTTTTTAATGGGGGGCAGTGACTTCAGGAAGGCAAAAATCGCCTTCAGGTCTTCGTCGCTCATCTGGGCGTAATTGTGCCAGGGCATGATGCGCGCGATGGGGCGTCCCTGTCCCCAGTGCTTACCAGAGCGCATGGTGTTAATAAACATCTGCTCATCCCAGACACCGATGCCTGTTTCCTCGTCCGGCGTGAGGTTCGCGGCAAAAGCAACACCCCACGGACCCGCGAAAGCGGTACCCGATGCCGAAACAGCCACCTCCCACACCCGGGACAGATTGGGTGGGGTTACCTTGTCCGAAGCGGGGTGCCCGGATAGTCGACGGCTCATGTCGCGCTCGGGACCATTGGCTCCCATTTTAAAGGGGGTATGACATTCATCGCACACGCCAACAGTCACCAGATACTTACCACGCTCCACGAGATTCGCCGGGGATTGCACCTGCGTGCTGCTACTTGTCTGTGCCTCTTTTGGCGGCCGTGCAGATTGGCATCCTGCTATCCATAGCATCGTACACATCGTTCCTGTCGTAGCCAGCGCGAGCCACCAGTTTCTTCTTGGGATTCCCATCGCTCTTCTATAACCTCCTGTTTGTCTTGGTTTCTTGCGAAAAAGCGAATTTCATCGTTTAGTATATCAAAATAATTGAAAAAATCAAGAGCCGTTGAGGCTGTTCGAAAAATCGTAGGATATGGGGTATCATTATTGCCATGACACGCGGTCACACTAAACGCAGTCTCATGCGTCAAGTCACCGCTCACCACTGTGTCTGCCAAGACTATCCTGTCAATCATGCAACGCTTCTGCCAACTTCATCCCCTGCCCAAAACGCGCGGACGACCACGCCTCTACCCCGAAGCGCTCATCCTCACCCTCGCCC